>NZ_JAAKVR010000021.1:0-84315 GCF_049175755.1 Aeromonas sp. 600282
ATCAGTCATTACATGAACGGTACGGGGTGAAATGCTCGATGACGGATGGGTATGACTGCTACCAGAATGCGTTGGCGTAGCGGGTGAACGGGATTTTGAAAGGAGAGTTATTGTTGCAAAGCCCGCAGGATTTGACGCAAGCGCGGGAAATGGTGCGTGAAGCAGTGGATATTTACAACGCGGAGCGGCCGCATCATGCGTTGAAATACAGAACCCCCGATGCGGTACATAGAGGGTTCTGAGTAGAAAAATGCTAGTTGAAAATGTGTAAACCTATTTCAGGACTAGACAAACACAACAGGCCACCACCCAGGCTGAATGGCCTGAATGCCACAAAATCTGCCCCGTCCAAAAACCAAGAGGCGAAGGATCACCCTTCGCCTCTGACGTAACAGCTGGCTACTCGCTCTGGGGCAGGAACTGCAGCTCCGGCGCCGAGGAGGTCAGCACATCGGCGCAATAATCCCAGGTCGAGATGCGATAGTGCTGCAGATCTTCATCCAGATGCAGGCCGTCCGACTCCTGATGGAACCAGCTGGCAAAACGGGATGGAGTGATGAGCTGGATCTGCTCTTCGATGGCGTGGCTATCCTTCCCCTCGGCCAGATCGCAATCCTCGATGACCCGCAGGGCATAAATATGGCGAAAATAGACCCGGCAGAGGATTTGCGGGGGTAAATCGATGCTGCGCGCCCGCCCCAGCATGATGGTCAGGGAGTCGCTCCAGAGATCCTGATGCAACTCGGCCACAACCAGACCGGGCGGTAGCTGGCGGGACGGAGCCCAAGGGACGGCAACCTGCCGAATGGCATTTTTCTGTTCCATATTCACCTCACGACAACTCGCTCCCTGTCTTGAGTCTATCTGAACCACATAGTCCCGGCGAAGGCAATCGATGGACAATAAAAACGGCAATAAAAAAGCCGACGTATCAAACGTCGGCGAATAAAAAGTGCTTACAACAGAGGATTCACATATTCAGACCCTCGGGTCGAAAGATTGGTTCCCTCTTTTTGTAATTAATTTTCGGCGCGTTTAAACATCAGGGTATTGGCGTCCGACTCTTCCGGCACGAAGTAGTAGCCCTCGGCGTTGAAGCCGGTCAGCTGCTCCACCTCGGTCAGACGGTGCTTGATGATGTGGCGGGCCATCATGCCGCGAGCCTTCTTGGCGTAGAAGCTGATGATCTTGAACTGACCGTTCTTCTCATCCTTGAACACCGGCGTGACGATCCGCCCTTTCAGGCTCTTGGGTCGTACCGACTTGAAATACTCGTCGGAGGCCAGATTGATCAGCACCTCATCCCTCTGGGCTGCCAGCGCGTCGTTGAGGTGATGAGTGATCACCTCCCCCCAGAACTGGTAGAGATCCTTGCCGCGACTATTGTCGAGCCTGGTCCCCATCTCCAGTCGATAGGGCATCATCAGGTCGAGGGGACGCAACACGCCATAGAGGCCGGAGAGCATCCGCAGGTGTGCCTGAGCGAAGTCAAAATCGGCCTCGCTGAAATCCTCTACCGCCAAACCGGTGTAGACATCCCCCTTGAAGGCCAGCAGCGCCTGACGGGCATTGGCGGGGGTGAAATCTGGCTGCCACTCGGCAAACCGGGCGGCATTGAGACCGGCCAGCTTGTCGCTGATCTTCATCAGAGTGGCGATCTGGTCAGGGCTCAGTTGGCGGGCTCGGCTAATCAGTTCGGCGGAGTGCTCCAGCAGCTCGGGTTGGGTGAAACGGGGGGTCACCAGCGGTGACTCGTAATCCAGCGTCTTGGCCGGGGAAACCACAATCAGCATAACGTTCCTTTCTGGCTAGGGGCCGAACAGCGGATCGGCCCCATGTTTCATTCATCCAGCGTCACATTTTCCAGTGTGCCGGACCCCAGCTGCTCGCGACCGGAGAGCTTGATCAGCAGCCGCAGGTCGTTGGCCGAGTCGGCATGGGCGAGGGCCTCACTGTAGCCAATCTGGCCGGCGCAGAACAGGCTGAAAAGCGCCTGATCGAAGGTCTGCATGCCCAGTTCGGCAGATTTGGTCATCACCTCCTTGAGACGGTGCATCTCTCCCTTGCGGATTATGTCGGTGATGAGCGGGGTATTGAGCAGGATCTCGAATGCCGCACTGCGCCGCAAACCATCGACACTCGGCACCAGTTGCTGGGCGACAATAGCTCTGAGGTTGAAGGAGAGATCGAACAGAAACTGGCGATGTTTCTCCTGCGGCACCAGATGGAGGATGCGATCCAGCGCCTGGTTGGCGTTGTTGGCATGCAAAGTGGCGAGACAGAGATGGCCGGTCTCGGCGAACTGCAGGGCAAACTCCATGGTCTCCTGACTTCGGATCTCGCCGATCAGGATCACGTCCGGTGCCTGACGCAGCGAGCTTTTCAGTGCTACATCGAACGACTCGGTGTCGATCCCCACCTCCCGCTGGGTCACCAGGCTACGGCCATGCTGATGGACGAACTCCACCGGGTCTTCCACCGTCAGGATATGACCATCGGCATGCTGGTTGCGATAGCCGATCATCGCCGCCTGAGTGGTCGATTTACCCGCCCCGGTGGCACCGACAAACAGCACCAGCCCGCGCTTGGCCATCGCCACCTCCTGCAGGATCCTGGGGAGCTGCAGATCTTCAAAGGTGGGAATGCGGGTCTCGATACGACGAATCACCATACCGGGCAGCTCCTGCTGCCAGAAGGCGCTGACCCGAAAACGACCCAGCGCCTCGCGGTAAATCGCGTAGTTGGCCTCCTTGGTGCGGACATAGCGCTCGAAGTGATCGCTGCTGAGGGTATCCCTGACCAGCGTCAGCGCCCCTTTCTTGTCGAGCGCGTCTCCCCCCAGCGACACCAGATGGCCATTTACCTTGAGAATGGGCGGCGATCCCACCGTCACAAACAGATCCGATCCCTTTCGCTCGACCAGCTGGCTCAGCAGATCATCCAGATTCATCATTTATCCCTCCCTGGGTACAAGTCGCTTAAATGCTGTTGGGATCAACGGCCTTGGCCTTGGCATCGAGGGATGCCACCACGCCGCGACTCACCAGCTGCTTGAGGCTCTGATCCATGGTCTGCATGCCGTGGGTCATCCCGGTCTGGATCACCGAGTAGAGCTGGGCAATCTTGTCCTCCCGAATGAGGTTACGCACCGCCGGAATGCCCATCATGATCTCGTGAGCTGCCACCCGACCGCCACCAATGCGCTTGAGCAGGGTCTGGGAGATAACCGCCCGCAGGGATTCGGAGAGCATAGAGCGTACCATGTCCTTCTCCGCGCCGGGGAAGACGTCGATGATACGGTCGATGGTTTTGGCCGCCGACGAGGTGTGCAGGGTGCCAAACACCAGGTGGCCGGTTTCGGCGGCAGTCATGGCCAGACGAATGGTCTCGAGGTCGCGCATCTCGCCAACCAGAATGATGTCCGGGTCTTCCCGCAGGGCCGAGCGCAGGGCGTTGCTGAAGCTCTTGGTATCACGGTGTACTTCCCGCTGGTTCACCAGGCAGCGCTTGTTCTCGTGGACGAATTCGATGGGGTCCTCGATGGTGAGGATGTGGTGATGGAAGTTCTCGTTGATGTAGTTGACCATGGCCGCCAGGGTGGTCGATTTACCCGAACCGGTCGGGCCGGTCACCAGTACCAGACCCCGCGGGAACTCGGCAATCTTGCGGAAGATCTCCGGCGCATCGAGATCCTCGAGGCTCAGCACAGTGCTGGGGATAGTACGAAATACCGCACCCGAGCCGCGCGCCTGCTGGAAGGCGTTAACCCGGAAACGGGCCAAATTGGGTACCTCGAACGAGAAGTCGACCTCGAAGTTCTCCTCCAGCTCCTTGCGCTGATGGTCGTTCATGATGTCGTAAATGAGGGCATGCACTTCCCGGTGTTCCAGGGCGGGCAAATTGATCTTGCGAACCTCACCATCAACCCTGATCATCGGGGGAACCCCGGCCGAGAGGTGTAGATCCGAGGCTTTATGCTTTACACTGAAAGCCAATAACTCTGTGATATCCATAGACTTGTCATTCTCCCATCACAAGATCACTAACGAAATATGAACCAGATTGCCCAGCACCTGTTTCAGGTAAAGGAACGTATTGCCCAGGCCGCCGAACGGGCGAGCCGCAACCTGCAGCAGATCCGCCTGCTGGCCGTGAGCAAGACCAAACCTGTCGAGGCCATCATGGCCGCCCATGCCGCAGGTCAGCGCTGCTTTGGCGAATCCTACGCTCAGGAAGCAGCGGCCAAGATCGATACCTTGCGCCAGCAGCCGGAATATAGCGACATAGAGTGGCACTTTATCGGCCCTTTGCAATCGAACAAATCCAAACTGGTCGCCGAACGGTTTGACTGGGTGCAGAGCGTGGATCGGGACAAGCTGATCGACCGCCTCAACAACCAGCGCCCAACTACAATGGCACCGCTAAATGTTTGTCTGCAAATCAATATTAGCGGAGAGAGCAGCAAATCCGGAACGTCGGAACAAGAGATTTTCCGCCTTGCCGAGCTGGTCTCTCAAAGTGAGCGACTGGTGCTGCGGGGACTGATGGCCATTCCAGAGCACACCAGCGACGAGAGCATACTGGCCGCCCAAATGACCCGTATGCAGACTCTGTTCACCGAGCTTGCGCGACAATACCCCACGGTGGATACCCTCTCGATGGGCATGACCGAGGATCTTGAACTGGCGATCGCCCACGGCAGCACCATGGTGCGGGTCGGCACCGCCATCTTCGGCGCCCGTGACTACTCATAGGCAAGGCCAGCGGATAACCCATACGTCCGCCTCTTGCCGCGACTTCATCAACAGGAGCGTTTGATGGAACACCGAATTCTGGCGTCAGGTGGTGCAGGCAGCGCCAACCCCGCCGCGACCCCATGTGCAACAGGAGCATCTGATGCAGCATAGAACGCTGGCCTTTATCGGCGCGGGCAACATGAGCCGCAGCATCATCGCCGGACTGGTCAAGGCGGGTTATCCCGCCGGGCAGATCACGGCCGCCAACCCCAGTCTGCCCAAGCTGGAGACGCTGGCGAGCGAACATGGCATTCGCATCACCCAGAGTAATGCCGAGGCGGCCCGAGGCGCCGAAGTGATCGTGCTGGCAGTCAAGCCGCAGCTGATGGCAGGCATGCTGGCCGCTCTGGTTGCCGAGCTGGGCTCCCTTGAGGGCAAGCTGCTCATCTCCATCGCGGCTGGCATCAAGGTGGCGCGCCTTGGCGAGATGGCCGGTGGCCATGACTGCATCATCCGCACCATGCCCAATACCCCTGCCCTGCTGGGTCTGGGCATGACCGGCCTCTATGCACCCGAGCATATTGGAGCCCACGATCGTGACTTTGCCGAGCAGATGATGCAGGCGGTCGGCAAGACCCTCTGGGTAGAGCAGGAGTCCGGCATCAACGGCGTCATCGCCGCGGCGGGCAGTGCTCCGGCCTACTTCTTCCTCTTTATGCAGGCAATCGCCGAAGAGGCAGAGGCAATGGGTTTCTCGCCCGAGCAGGCACGCCTGCTGGTGCAGCAGACCGCGCTGGGCGCAGCCGCCATGGTGGAGCAAAACCCGGAGCTGGCGCTGCAGACCCTGCGTGAACAGGTGACCAGCAAGGGCGGCACCACAGCCGAAGCCATCAAGACATTCCAGCAGCAGGGGCTGATGCCGCTGACTGCGCAAGCCATGCAGGCGGCCGTTGCTCGCGCCACCGAAATGGAAACTCTCTTCTAACAGGAGCCCAGATGAACACTGCTTACTTTCTGATTAACACCGTTTTCGATCTCTACCTGATGGTGATCCTGCTGCGCGTCTGGCTGCAGTGGGCCCGTGCCGACTTCTACAACCCGATGAGCCAGATGGTGGTCAAACTGACCAATCCGCTGGTGATCCCGCTGCGCCGCGTTATCCCGGGCTTTGGCGGCATAGACCTCGCCTCCGTGGTGCTGGCGCTGGCCATCGCCTTCGCCAAGCTGGCCATTCTCAAGAGCATGAACGTACTGCTGGCGGACTGGCTCAGCATCAGCCTGTTTGCCGCGCTGACCGTGCTGAAAAAAGCGGGCTCGATGATCTTCTGGGTACTGCTGATCCGCGCCATCCTGAGCTGGGTCAGCCAGGGCCGCAACCCCATCGAATACGTGATGCATCAGCTGACCGAGCCGTTCCTCGCCCCTATCCGCCGCGTACTGCCGGCACTGGGCGGACTGGATCTCTCGGTGCTGGTCGCCTTTATCGGCCTGCAAGCCATCAACTACCTGCTGGGTGACCTGTTCGGCCAGCTGTGGTGGATGATTTGATGCCAGCCGTCCTGCAACAAGGGGATGAACTGGTACTGCATCTGGTGATCCAGCCCAAGGCGAGTCGGGATCAAATCATCGGATTGCATGGCGAAGAGCTGAAAGTGGCCATCACGGCGCCGCCGGTTGATGGCCAGGCCAACAGCCATCTGATCAAGTTTCTGGCCAAGCAGTTCAAGGTAGCCAAGGGACAGATCACCATAGTGCGGGGCGAGCTGGGGCGACACAAAACCGTCGCCATCGACAGCCCCAAACAGTTGCCGCAAGAAGTGAGTGCACTGCTGAATGACACGCAAGGCTGAATGAATCGGCCTGCGCCAACCGTAGATATGAGAGGGATGACAGATGAAAACAGTCTGGATGAGTGGCCTGCTGGCACTGCTGATGACCCTGCCGCTCAAGGCAGAACAGATGAAGGAGCTGGGGCCCTGGCTGGTGCACTACAACGCCTTCAACTCCAGCTTCCTCACCCCCGAGGTCGCCAAGGCGTATGGACTGGAGCGCAGCCGCTACAACGCCATCATCAATATCGCGGTACAGGACAAGCAGAAAGTGGCGCAAGCCGTGGGGATCACCGGTGAGGCCAAGAACCTGACCGGTACCATCCGCACCCTGAACTTTCAGGAGGTAAAAGAGGGCGATGCCATCTACTATCTGGCGACCCTCCCCTATCGCAACGAAGACACCTATCAGTTCACCCTGAAGATCATGGGCGGTGGGCAGCAACAGAACCTCAGCTTCCAGCAGACCTTCTACGTAGACTGAGCAGCAACAAGAAGCCCCGACCAAGGCCGGGGCTTCATTTTATCCATATGACAAGGGCGCCATCAGGGCGCCCTTGTTGCATCTATCCCGTACCGCAGCGGTTACAGAGCGAGGAACAGACCGGCTAGACAGGCGCTCATCAGGTTCGCCAGCACGCCGGAGAGAATGGCGCGCATGCCGTAACGGGCGATGAAGGATTTGCGCTCCGGCACCATGGAGCCCAGACCGCCGATCAGGATCGCCATGGAGGAGATGTTGGCAAAGCCGCACAGGGCGAAGGTCACGATGGCCTTGCTCGACTCGCTCAGGGTCTGATCCTGCACCAGACCGATAAAGGCGACGAACTCGTTGACCACGATCTTGGTGCCGATCAGGGCGCCAGCGGCTTGCGCCTGATCCCAGGGCACACCGATCAGCCAGGAGACGGGGGCAAACAGCCAGCCCAGAATGATCTGGAAGCTCAGATCCAGTCCTACCAGACCACCAGCCCAACCCAGCAGACCATTGAGCATGGCGATCACACCAACGAAGGCCAGCAGGGTCGCACCGACCGCCACCGCAATATTGAGGCCGGACATGGCGCCATCGGCCGCCGCTTCAATCACGTTGGTGGCGCGGGGGATCTCCACATCCTGATGGTGATCGACCTCTTCAGCTCCCGGCGGCACCAGGATTTTGGCCATCGCCAGACCGGCAGGGGCCGACATGAAGGCGGCAGCGATCAGGTATTTCAGCTCAACCCCGAGGCTGGCATAGCCCACCAGGGTGCCACCGGCGACGGAGGCGAGACCACAGCTCATCACAGCGAAGAACTGGGAATCGGACATCTTGGAGAGGTAGGGTTTGACCACCAGCGGCGCTTCCACCATGCCGACGAAGATGTTGGCTGTCGCGGAAAGGCTCTCGGCACGACCGGTGCCCAGCAGCTTCTGCAAGCCACCACCCAGCAGGGCGATCACCCGAGGCATGATGCCAATGTGGTAGAGGATGGCGATCACCGCGGAGAAGAAGATGATGACCGGCAACACGTTGAAGGCAAAGATGAAGCCCAGCTTGAACTTGGCCAGATCGCCGAACAGGAAGGCGATCCCCTCCTGACCATAACCGATCACGCTGCTTACGCTCTCGCTGACCCCGTTCAGCACCTGCTGACCGGCAGGCAGCCAGAGCACCAGACCGGCAAACATGATTTGCAGGCAGAGGGCAAGGCCAACTGTTCGCAACGGGATACGACGACGATTATCAGAGCAGATGACGGCAAGCGCCAGGATACTCAGGATGCCGAGCAGGGCAATCATAGGGACTCCATCAGGTGGGGCAAAAGATGGGCGCGGATTCTGCGCCTCTCCCCCCGTCACTGCAAGTCCGCTTGGTTACAACCCTGTTAGAAAAAACGTTTGCACGATATCGGTTGCGCCAACTGGCTGATTTGGTTCGATTTTAGTATCAGAAGAAATCGAGAGTTCTTATATGGAAACAATTATTCCTCACTGCCGGACAATTTACCCCCGAGCCAGGGGGCCAGTCGCTGCTCCCAATAGGGTTCGGGGCCAAAGCTGGCCTTGAGGAAATCGATGAAGAGACGGATCTTGGGATCCAGATGTTCGCGACGGGCATAAACGGCGTGTACCGCCATCTGCTGGTTCGGTCGCCACCCTGGCAACACAGGGATCAGCTTGCCGCTCTGTAACTCCTTGTCCAACAAGTAGTTGGCGATATAGGCGATGCCGAGCCCGGCCAGTGCAGCATCCCGCACCGCCTCCGCCATATCCACCCGATAGTTGCCCGCCACCTGCACCGTCTGGCGCTCCTTGCCCTGGCGAAACGACCACTGATGATAGCGCCGCTCCCGACTCTGGTAAGTGATGCAATTGTGCTGGGCCAGATCCTTGGGATGGAGCGGCGTACCGTTGCTCAGCAGGTAATCCGGCGAAGCCGCAACCACGAAGCCGATGTCGGCCAGCCGCTGTCCCACCAGCCCTTCCGGCTTGTCCTCATAGGTGGTAAGCCAGAGATCCAGCCCTTCATCCACCAGATTGGTTCTGTGGTCGAACAGCGAGACTTCCAGCTCCAGCTCGGGATAGCGATCCTGAAACGCCTTGAGATGGGGAATGACGTGCAGACGGCCGAAGGATTGGCCCACCCCGAGATGGAGCACACCGCTCACCTTGCCGCGCCGCTCGGCGATCATGGAGTCAGCCTCCTGCGCCACCGCCACCAGCGCATGACAGTGACGGGCATACTCCTGACCCAGCTCGGTCAGGACGAAGCGGCGGGTGGTGCGCTGGACCAGCTGGGCGCCAAGGGTGGTCTCCAGCAGCGCCAGTTGCTTGCTGATATGGGATTTGGAGACCCCGAGGCGACGGGCGGCGGCAGAGATCCCCTGCTCGCGCACCAGCGCATCGAAGATCACCATTTGAGGAAGACGTTGCAGCACAGGATAACCGGATTGAGTGGCGGGAGCCCATTATTCCAGAGCCGCCCGCCAAGGGGTAGAGTCAGAGCCCCAGCGCCCGGGTGATCTGCAGTTTGAGGGGGTCGTCAGCCGGATTCTGGTTGGCGCCGTAGCTGGCGATCAGCTTGCCATCGCGCCCCACCAGATACTTGTGGAAGTTCCAGTTCGGCTCATCCCCATCAGCGGCCGCCGCCAACCCCTTGAACAGTGGCACAGCATCGGAGCCCCGCACCGCTACCCGATTGAACATCGGGAAGGTGACGCCATAGTCGCGGCGACACACCTCGGCGGTCTTGGTCTCGTTACCCGCCTCCTGCCAGAAGTCGTTGGAGGGGAAACCGAGAATAATCAATCCCTTATCCTTGTAGCTCTGGTAGAGCTTCTCCAGATCGCGGAACTGGCCGCTGTAGCCGCAGTAGGAGGCGGTATTGACCACCAGCACCACCTTGCCCTCGGTCAGCTGACAGAGGTTGTGGCGCTGAGAGTTGTTTAGCTCCCGCATCTCCACATTGAAATAATCGGGGCACGCCGCAGAGGCCGCGCCAGCCCCCAATAACAGCAACAGAGTGAACCATTTCATCGCCAAGACTCCTTTTGTTTTGTCCATCATACGCGGTTACCAGAGCCGCAGTTCACTCTCAATGCAATGGAATGCCGGTCAGCCAGCCGTGGCCCCAGAACACCAGCAGCGCGGTGGCAGCCAGGCCCGCCCCGACGCTGATGCCGGTGCCCGTCCAGTTGGCCGCAGGACGGGGATATCGCTGCCAGTCCCGCACCGAAATCCAAACCATGCTCACCAGCGCCCACAGCCCGATGCCGCCAAACAACACCAGAGATCGCGCCTCGCTGTTGACCAGCAGATGGGCCACCGCCCAGAGCAGGGTTCCGAGCAGTTGGGGATGCACCAGCCAACGGCGCAGATGGTTGGGCCCCTGGCCGGAGAAAAAGAGGATCAGCGCAAAGGGCATCATCACCGTCATGGTCATCGGCCCCCACTCCGGCAGGAAGTAGAGCGGCAGCGAGCTGGCCGAGCGCCAACCGGCGATGATGCAGGCGATGGCGACAAACACCAGCAGGGAGAAGAGCCCCTTGTAGCGATTCTCACCCAGCCGCTCGCGCAGCCGCGCCCGATGGGCCACCGCAAAACAGGGGTAGAGATGGATCAGGGTAAACAGCGCAACCCCCAGGGTCAGCAGGAACATGAGTCTCTCCTTGTACTTGGTACGACCACTATGCCGTAAAGGGAGATGTGCGCCTATCAAAACCGCGCTGACCCATAGAGTCAAAAGTGTGGCAAGACAAAGGAGCAGAAAGAAAAGAGCCGATCACGATGGATCGGCAAATAAGTGCCAGGGCAGTCAGACATCTCGCGGGATGGGAGATGCCCCAAACGGGGATATTGAGTGGCCGATGGGGCGCATCGGCCGAACCGGATCAGCCCTTGAGCTGATAGAGCGCCGCGACGTTGCGCGCAGTGAGTTGAATATTGGTGCTGGCGCTCTCCAGCGCCTCCGGCAGAGACATGGCGCGGTTGACCACGGCGAATACCGCGTCCAGCCCGTGATCATGTACCACACCGCAATCGTCGGTCAGGCAACCGGAGATACCGATCACCGGCTTGCCGAACTGCTTGGCGCAACGTGCGACACCGATTGGCGTCTTGCCATGGATGGTCTGGCTGTCGATGCGCCCTTCGCCGGTGATGACCAGATCCGCATCGGCCACTTCCTCGGCCAGTTTCAGCGCTTCGATGACGATCTGGATGCCGGGCTTGAGCTCGGCACCAAGCAGACCGACCAGCGCGGCCCCCATGCCACCGGCGGCACCCGCCCCCGGAATATCCTTCACCTGCTTGCCAAGGGCCTGCTCAATGCAGTCGGCATAACGGGAAAGGTTGGCATCGAGTTGCGCCACCATCTCCGGGGTCGCCCCCTTTTGCGGGCCAAACACGGCGGAGGCGCCTTTCGGGCCGCAGAGCGGGTTGTTCACATCGCACGCCACCTCGATAACCAGCTCGCCCAGACGCGGATCCAGACCGCTCAGGTCGATGGTCGCAAGCTCACCGAGACCCGCGCCACCCAGCTCGATGGCTGAACCATCGGCTTTGAGCAACTTGCCGCCGAGCGCCTGGATCATGCCGGCACCGCCGTCATTGGTGGCGCTGCCGCCGATACCGAGGATAAGGTGCTTCACCCCCATCTCCAGCGCGGCCAGGATCAGCTCGCCGGTGCCGAAGCTGGAGGTGAGCAGCGGATTGCGCTGCTCGGGCGCCACCAGATGAATGCCGGAGGCGGCGGCCATCTCGATGACTGCGCGCTCGCCATCACCCAGCAGGCCGACGAAGCCCTGCACCTTGTTACCTAGGGGCGCGGTCACTTCGACCGGCAGGATGCGGCCACCGGTGGCATCCACCAGCGATTGCACCGTGCCTTCACCGCCATCGGCCATCGGCAATTTGACGTAGGTGGCGTTCGGCAGTACCTGCTTGAAACCGGCCTCGATGGCATCAGCCACCGCCATGGCGCTCAGACTCTCCTTGAATGAATCGGGGGCAATAACAATTTTCATATCAATTCCTTAGGCGAGGCCAAACACGCCAAACATCAGGGTGGAGACAGTGGCAATGGTCAGACCGACTGCGGTTTCGTAAGGGATAAGTTTCAGGCGCTCACCCACGCCCATGTGGACGCTGCCACCGGTGGCATGGAAGAAGGATCCGTGGGGCATGTGGTCAAACACGGTGGCACCGGCATGGATCATCGCCGCCCCGGCCAGACTGCTGATCCCCAGTTCAATCAGGGTGGAGCTGAATACGTTGGAGGCCACCACGGTACCGGCGGTGGTCGAGGCAGTCGCCAGTGACATCAGGGCACCGGAGATGGGCGCCAGCAGGTAAGAAGGCAGACCGGAGGCTGTCAGGCCGCTGATCAGCACATCCTTCAGGCCAGAGTTGGCGATGATGCCCGCCAGGGTACCGGTACCCAGCAGCATGATGGCAACCGGCGCCATGCGGGCGAGGCCGGAGACCGCAAACTGGTTCACCTTGCTAAATTTACCCATCATCAGGGCACCGACCAGACCACCGAGCGGCAGCGCAATCAGCGGATCCACCACGATACCGGCGACCGGTCGCAGGGCCAGCAGCAGGATGGCGACCAGCGGTGCACTGATGGCGGCGGCAAAGCCCGGCAACTTGGCACCGGCAAAGCTCACCACCTCGTCGGCGGCAACCTTGCTGCCCTTGTTGTTAAGACGCTTGGCCAACCAGTAGGCCATCACCAGACCGAACAGGCCCGGAATGATGCCCGCCGCCATCACAGAGGTGAGGGGCAGATGGAAGGCATCAGCCGCGGCAATGGCGTTGGGGTTGGGGGACATCACGTTGCCCGCCTTGCCGCCGCCGATCATCGCCAGCAGGATGGCCGCCTTGGAGAGATCGGCACGGCGGGCGATGGCCAGCGCAATGGGAGCCACCGTGATGACGGCCACATCCACGAACACGCCGACCGCAGTCAGGATCAGGGTTGCCAGCGCCAGCGCCAGCAGGGCGCGGGTTTCACCCAGCTTCTTGACGATGGTCTCGGCGATAGTGGTGGCGGCGCCCGATTCGATCAGCACGCCCGCCAGTACACCGGCCGCCAGGATCCGCATCACAGCTGTGGTGATCCCCTGGGCACCGCCGATCATCAGGGCGACGGTCTGGGTCAGATCGGCACCGCCAATCAGGCCACCGGCCAAAGCCCCCACGATCATGCCGTAAGCGGGCGGCACCTTCTTCAAAATGAGGATGATGGCGATGGAGAGCGCTGCGATGGCGCCAAGGGCTGTAACCGGGATCATGACGGACACCTTCAATGGGAGTGAATGGCCGCCATTATGGAGATCTGCAATCAGAATGCTTTGGCTTATAAACCAAAAATTGCGTCATGTAAAAGTGGTTTTTTGTCCAACTTCACAATCACAAGTCGAGATTAAGGCCGAGATAGAGCAAAAATTTGTCGTCTAACTTGTTGAAATTCAACCCGGTTATCTGCTCTATCCGCCCCAGCCGATAGCGCAGGGTATTGGGGTGAATGAACAGCGCTTCGGCACAGCGATGCAGATCACAATCCTGCAAGAAATAATGGCGCAGGGTCTTCTGCAGCACCCCCTTGCCATCTTCCCGGGCCAGTTTCTGCAGCGGTGTGCGCAGCTGATCCGCCTGCCAGGAGTCCGCCAGACTGCCCAGCAGCACTGGCAAACGGTAGTCCTCAAAGAAGTAGACCTGTTTGCGCGGCGCCTGCCGCATGCCACGGCGCAGGGTATCTCGCGCCGTCTGATAAGAGCGCGCCAGCCCGTCGATCCCGGCGAAGTAATCGCCCACCGCGATATGCACCTTGAAGTGGGGAATGCGAGCCAGCAACTGCTTGATCCGGCTGCGCTCCTGCGCCGATTGCCAGACGCCCTCACTCAACTGCGCCGGTTTGAGCACCACTATCTCGTCGAGCCCGTTGATGGCGACCAGATTGTCCCGCTCCGGATTTTCCAGCTGATGAACCAGCTCCCGCAGACGCGCCGGATCCGCCTCCTCCAGCGCCAGCACGGCCACCACCCTAGGCTGGGCCAAATCCAGTCCGAGAAAACGGGCCGCCTGCTGCAATTGATCGACTCGCCCCTCACCACGAATGAGCTGCAACACCAGCTCCTCCTTGTGGCGCTTGTCCCACTGCAACTGCTCGGTGAGCGCCGCCTGCTCCAGGATCAGCTCTGCCGTCATTCGCACCAGCTCGGCGTAAGCACGAACTTCCTCCGGATCGCCAGAGATACCGATCACCCCGATCAGCTCCCCCTGATAGGAGATGGGCAAATTGATGCCGGGTCGCACCCCTTTGAGCTGCAGGGCTGTCGCTTCGCTAATCTCCACCACCCGGTTTTCGGTGAGCGCCAGCACGGCCCCTTCGTGGCGCTGATGGATCCGATCCGGATTGCCGGACGCAATGATGAGACCGTGTTCGTCCATCACGTTGACCGAGAACGACAGGATCTTCATCGCCCGTGCGACGATCTGGCGGGCAAGGTTATCGTTTAGCTGCATAACATCTCCGGACAAGGGGCTGATCTGGCGACGCCACCACGGGCCTATTCAGGGCACATGGGCGCAAAGATGCCACATCATCAAGACAAGCGAGAGGGGGATCGCTAGAATAGGCCACTTTACCCGATGTGTGCCCCGCCATGGAGCAGGAATTGCGTGCTTGCACCCGCCTGCCCGTGATGGCCCATCCCTCCGATCTGGACTGTGCTATGGATTATGAATTTCGCCGCGACCCGTTTGGTGGCTATCGCGCCCGGTTCTCCATGGGCCATGAAGCCATCGGTCAGTGGCTGATCGACGAGGTTGGCAAGGATGAAGAGAAGCTCGACGAGCTCTTCTCCATCATTGATCAGCTCTCCAACCGCACCCGAGTCGAATACCGGCTCAACGGCGGTGACTACTCCCTGCTGCTGACCCATGAAGAGGCGGAGGTGAAAGCCAACGCCCTCAATATCGAGCTGGGTGAGGATCTTGACGATCTCGCCTACTACGATGATGAACAGCTGGCCATGTGCGGGCTGGAAGATTTTGCCCAGGTGCTCACCTCCTGGCGCGCCTTTATCCGTAACGAGGATATGGGCTGATTGACCCAATGTCGGGCAAATGTGCCCTTTTGCCTAACTCAACAGGATTGACTATGTCTATTTACGATTTTGATGACGAACTGCCGGAAGACGAAGAACAGGAATCCACCAAGAAAGCGGCTGCACCTGCCAAGAAGAAAGGCAAGCAGGTGATGAACACTCAGGTCAACCTGAGCCCACGCGATGCCAGCCGTCTGAACGGCATGCACGTTGAAGCGATCGCCACGCTGGACGACGTCAGCCTGCCGAAGAACGTCATCTTCAAGGCTGGCCTGATCGCCCTGGGCGAACTGGAAGCCGGCAAGCGCGCCGATATCATCGCCCGCGTGATCGCAGAATCAGGCCGCTAATCGCCCCAGAAGGCATAAAGAAAGCCGGAGCCACTGCTCCGGCTTTTTAATTGGTGCCAATCTGCTCTGACTCAGGGTTGCTCACAGCGCAGCAGACGTGGCTGTCCCCAGGGAACCAGTTGGTCGTAATGGCCACTGGCACGTGCCGCAGCCAAGGCTTCGTTGAAGCGTTCTATCAGTTCGCGTCCATTTTGCATCTTGCGCGACACCAGCAAATAGAAGGTATCCCGCTGGCGAAAATAGGGGAGCGGTTGCAGATAGTTCGGGTCGCCGAACACCTGCATGCTGGCGTCCGCCGTCACCGCATCATTCATCGGCATCAGATCAACCCGTTTCCGCTCAAGCAGTTGCAGACATTGCACCAAACTCTTGGGGCGAGTGAGCCGCAATGAAAAACGGGCAATCACCTCATCTGCGTGACTGGTGCTCCAGCTGGCAGGAATACAGACTCTCAACCCCTGCCACTTGCCATCGAGTACCGCATCACTGCCACGATAGGTGAACCAGGAGAGGTGATCGATATGAATGGGGGCGCTGTAATAGAACAGCTTGGCTCGCTCACGCGTCCAGGCATAAGGGAAGGTGGCGGATGCCAGGCCGTTGCGAACCAGCTCGTAGCCCCGGTTCCATGGCAGGTAATCCACCTTCAGCTCGTCATAGCCAGCCTCGCGCAGCAGGGTCGTCACCAGCCGGGTGCTCTGCCCACCATCAGGCAGCCCGGCCCCGGAATAGGGCGAAAAATCTCCGGTTACCAGCGACAGGGGGGCGCATGACAACCATCCACACCAACAACAGAACAACCAGCCATAGTGCTTCATCGCCATCCCTCTCTTTACTCTCCAGTTCAGTATAGGAGGCTGACCCAAATAACCCGGTCTGGTTGCCTTTGCGCCAACGCCCCTGCTAAGGTGCAGCGCTTTTATTACAGAGGAGTTCCGATGTTACCCCTACCTGACATACTGATCTGGGCAGCACTGGCACTGGCCACCCTGCTCTGTATGGCACGCCAACGCCTGCCAGGTTTCCTGCTGCTTGCTGTGGCTCTGCTGCTGGCGCTCTGGCTGGATCGCATCACCACGACCGCACTGCTGGTGACGCTGGCAGCCCTGCTGCTGGCCTGGCGTCTGCCCACCTTCTCCGGCCATAGCCGCCCCCTCGCATGGTCAGCCCTGCTGGCATGGGCGGTGGCACTGACCCTGCACCTGATCCCCGGTTTCAGCAATCTCAAGGTGCTGGATCAGGTACTGGCAGGCCCCGCCAGTGTGCCATTCAACATGTATCTGAACCTCGACAAGCCACTGCTCTTCTTTGGGCTGCTGCTGGCCTGTCCGACGCTGCTTGGTAAGGGAGGCGCTATCCGCTGGCGTCCGCTGGCTCTGTTACTGCTGCCGCTGGGTGCCCTGCTGGTCATCGCCTGGCAGTTGGGGGCACTGAAACCGGAAGTGGGTCTGCCCCACTGGTGGTGGCTGTTTGCACTCAACAACCTGCTGTTCACCTGCGTGGCGGAAGAGGCGCTGTTTCGAGGCGCTATTCAGCAGGGGCTGACCGAGCGTTACCGCCCCTGGATTGGCATCATCGTGGCCGCGCTACTGTTCGGAGCCATCCACCTGCCCGGTGGCCCACTGCTGGCGCTGTTTGCGACCCTGGCAGGCTGCTGCTACGGCTTGGTATTCCAGCTCAGCGGGCGACTCTCCGTGGCCATCCTGATCCACTTCGCCTTCAACTTCGCCCATCTGGTGCTCTTCACCTACCCGCTGGCCAGAGCCTGACGGTCAACTGCGCGGCGTCTTGCCCTTGAACGGCTTGACGCTGCGTTTGGCCTGAGTACGGCGATTGGCCTGCTTGTCACGAGGGGGGCGTTTGCCCTCCCCGCTGGCAGGCTGGTCGGTGACCGGGAATCCCGCCAGATCTCCCAGCGGCAGCTCGCGGCCGGTCAGGGTGCGGATGGCTTGCAGCATGTCACTCTCGCCATGACAAACCAGCGAGATGGCCAACCCCTCGCGGCCAGCCCTGGCGGTACGCCCGATGCGGTGAACGTAGACAGGGGCACTGGCGGGCAAGTCCAGATTGATCACCAGCGGCAGCGCCTCCACATGGATGCCGCGCGCCATCAGGTCGGTGGCCACCAGCACCCGCACCCGACCCTCCTTGAAATCATTGAGCGCCTGCTCGCGCACCGCCTGCTCCTTCTCGCCATGGAGAGCAGCCACCGCAATGCCCGCCTTGGCCAGCTTTCTGGCGACCCCGTCGGCATCATCCCGCGCACTGATAAAGACCAGCACCTGCGGCCACGCCTGCTCCTTGAGCAGGCTGATGAGCGCCGGCACCTTGCTGCTCTTGTTGACCAGATAGAGTCGCTCTTCGATCTCGTTCACCACGCTGTTGAGGGGTGTGGCCTCGATACGGGTTGGCTCACGCAGCAGGCCGTTGGCCAGCGCCTCCAGCTCGGCAGGCAAGGTGGCGGAGAAGAACAGGGTCTGGCGATCCGCCGGAATAAAGCCGAGCAGCGCCTTGATGTCGGGAGCAAAGCCCATCTCCAGCAGGCGATCCGCCTCATCCAGCACCAGCAGCTGCAGACCATCCAGCCCCAGCAACTGTTGGGTCAGCAGATCCCGCAACCGCCCGGGTGTAGCCACCAGCAGCTGTGGCCCCTGCGCCAGTTCGGCCTGTTGCCGCTCCTGCGCAACGCCCCCACACAACGTCACGATGCACAATCCCAGCGCCTCGGCCCCCTCTTTAAGCGCGGCAGATACCTGAATCGCCAGCTCGCGGGTTGGCACCAGCACCAGACCCTGCACCTGGCTGGAGGCAGGATCCAGCCGTTGCAGCAGCGGCAAACCAAACGCCAGCGTCTTGCCGCTGCCGGTCTGGGCCAGTGCCAGCAGATCCTGCCCCGCCAACGCCGCCGGAATCGCCAGCTGCTGGATGCGGGTCGGCGTCTGCAAGGTGGCGGGCAAAGAGGCCAGCAGAGCGGGATGGAGGGCAAGTTCGCGAAAGGTCATGGCGCTACGTTAACAAAGAGAAGTGGGAGGCGAAGTCTAGTGAGCGGGGGCCGAGAAGTAAAACCCTATCAATGATGGCCAGGCCAAGGGGGGGATTGCAACGGGCTGACTACACTTGAGCTGACCCATCACAGAGAAAACTGTCATGACCAGACACATCCCCATCCTGCTGCTGACCAGTGCGCTGCTTGGCAGCATCTCGCTCGGCCTGTCCGGCAGCACGGCGAGCGACAGTGCGGCCGAACAGGCCAAACCGGTGCGTACTCTTAACGCGCATCTCGGTGAGCTGCCGGGACTGATCAATGCCGACAAGACAGGACCTTTCGTTGATTTAGTGCGCGCCATCGACGATCTTCATCCCGATGTGACCATCAGGATCACCATCTATCCCATCGCCCGGGCCATGGCCGGAGTGATCGCTGGCAAGGCAGATCTCGGTCTGCCCGCCATCCGCAATCTCAGGGAGGTCGATATGCTCCCCTACCGTTTCAGTACCCGCAGCTTTGGCAAGGTGGCCCATGTGATTTACAGCAATACGGCCCATCCGGTCACCACAGATATGGCCTATGGCATAGTGCCCACCAAACGGGATCTGCTGATTGAAGCCGTTCCCGACTATATGCCCTTCTCGGTACAGCGCTCGATGAGTATCGAGCAGTCACTGCGCAAACTGTCTCGGGGTCGCATAGACGCCTTTGTCTGGGCACAAGAAGAGGCGGACCTGATGCTGAAAAATCTGAAGCTGACCAATATTCGCCGTGAATTCTTTGGTGATTTCGAGGATGTCTTCATCATCCAGAAAGGGGGGAGCGGGGATGAAATAGACGAATTTTTAAGTCGTTCCATTGAGCAACTCGCCGCCACCGGCAAACTGGCCGAGATCTACGAGAAGATCCACCGCCCCTATGTGGAGTGGCAACCCTCCCCACCCGCCAAGGCTGAACCGGCGACCACCCCGCCCGCAACACCCTGAACAGACAATTCCCGCATAAAAAATCCCGCCGAAGCGGGATTTTTTATGGCTTGCAGCCTTACAGCACGGCCAGCGCAGCGGCGTAGTTCGGCTCGTCGGCCACTTCTGCGACCAGCTCACTGTGCAGCACCTTGTTGTCACCATCCAGTACCACGATGGCGCGAGCGGTCAGACCGACCAGCGGGCCGGAAGAGAAGGCCACGCCGTAATCTTCCATGAAGGCCGCACCGCGCAGGGTGGAGAGAGTCACTACCTTGTCCAGACCTTCGGCGCCGCAGAAGCGGGACTGGGCGAACGGCAGATCGGCTGAGATGCACAGCACGACAGTGTTCTCCAGCGCGCTGGCCTGCTCGTTGAACTTGCGCACAGAGGTCGCGCAGGTTGGGGTATCGACGCTCGGGAAGATGTTCAGGATTTTGCGCTGACCGGCAAAGCTTGCCAGGGTCACGTCGGAGAGATCCTTGGCCACCAGAGAGAAGGGCTTGGCTTGCTCACCGGCGACCGGGAAGTGACCAGCGACGGAAACCGGGTTGCCTTGCAGAGTGACTGAGTTGCTCATGTGTTATGTCCTTTATTGGTGTAGTAAAAATCCGAGTGATCAGTATAGGGGCGGCGAGACCAGACAAACACCCGCGAAGACAAGGGATATAAAGGGGTTGACCTTGGACTTAACACCAAGGTTTAGACTTCTTCTCGGTAATCAGGGATCTCGCAGGGGCGGGATCCATCAAGAGGGACTCATCATGAGCAAATCCTGCTGCAATCATCAGCACGCAGCCCCCATCAAGGCCGTCAGCAAGGCGGCCTCTGGCCAGAGTGAACATCACCACGATAGCCACTGCTGCGACAACACCACGCCCGTCAGTTGCTGTTCAACCCAGACGCCTCATGAGCACGCATCCCGTGACGGCAATGAATCCCCCGGGGATGAAGAGCCTCCCCGGGGAGGCTGTCACGATCAAGCGTGCTGCAGCGCCTCCTTATCACCAGCTCACGAGCATGAGCATGATATGCCCCCTGCAGACCCGCTGGTTGCGCCGGTGCAAGGCAACAGCCGCCACAGCTGGCAGGTATTGGGGATGGATTGCCCCAGCTGCGCCCGCAAGATCGAGACAGCCGTCTGCCGGGTGAGCGGCGTGCAGCAGGCACGCGTGCTGTTTGCCACCGAGAAGCTGGTAGTGGATCTGGCCCCAGGCCTCTCCCCGGATCCCGTCACCGCCGCTGTGCTGGCTGCTGGTTTCCAGCTCAAGGGTGCTCAAGCCACCAGAGCCCACACAATCACAAAGGGAGCAACACGCCAAAGCCCGCAGCTAAACACCCTGGGCAAATATTGGCAGCCCCTGTCACTGGCCAGTCTGATGCTGGTCGCCGCCCTGCTGCCGAAAGAGCTCGGTCAGCCACTCTTTACCCTGGCGACCCTCTGGGGGCTGTGGCCCATCTCCCGCAAGGCGTGGGCGCTGACCAAAAGCGGCTCCCCCTTCGCCATCGAGACCCTGATGACGGTCGCCGCCCTGGGCGCCCTGTTTCTCGGCGAAACCGCCGAAGCGGCCATGGTGCTGCTGCTCTTTATGCTGGGTGAACATCTGGAGGCCTACGCCGCCGGACGCGCCCGGGCCGGAGTGACCGCCCTGATGGCGCTGGTACCCGACAAGGCGCTGCGCATCCGTACCACTGCCGAGGGCGAGGTGCGGGAAGAGGTAGCTGCCGATGAGCTGCGTCCCGGCGATATCATCGAAATCGCCCCAGGTGCCCGTCTACCTGCCGACGCCCGCCTGCTCGATGAACTCGGTGCGTTTGACGAAAGCGCCCTGACAGGTGAGTCTATTCCGGTGGAACGCCGTCAGGGTGACAAGGTGCCGGCCGGTAGTCTGGCGGCCGATCGGGTACTGCGCCTTGAAGTCGTCTCCGAGCCCGGCAACAACGCCATCGACCGCATTCTGCACCTCATCGAGGAGGCCGAAAGCCAGCGCGCCCCCATCGAGCGCTTTATCGACCGCTTCAGCCGCTGGTATACCCCGGCCATGATGCTGGTTGCTCTGCTGGTGGTGGTGGTGCCGCCCCTTGCCTTCAGCCAGAGCTGGGACGAATGGATCTATCGCGGACTGGCGCTGCTGCTGATCGGCTGCCCCTGCGCGCTGGTCATCTCCACCCCGGCAGCGGTCACCTCGGCGCTGGCAGCCGCCACCCGTCAGGGAGCGCTGATCAAAGGGGGGGCCGCACTGGAGCGACTGGCCCATATCGATACCGTCGCCTTTGACAAGACCGGCACCCTGACCCTGGGCAAGCCGCAACTGACCGAACTGGTGAGCCTCAATGGCCAACCGGAGGCCGAGTTGCTGGCACTGGCGGCTGCCATCGAGCAGGGCTCCCACCACCCGCTGGCCCGCGCCGTGGTCGCCAACGCGACCGAACAGGGGCTGACGCTGGCGGAGACTCGCGACCTGCGTGCCCTGCCGGGCATGGGGGTTGAGGGACGCATCAACGGTGAGCTGTGGCAACTGCTGGCACCGAGCCGGGTGGCGATCCTGAATATGGAACAGCAAACCCGGATTGGTTCGCTGGAACGGCAGGGCAAGACCGTTGTGGTGCTCTGCCAGAGCAGCGATGCTCAGGCGTTACCGGTTGCCCTGCTGGCCCTGCGGGATCAGATCCGGCCGGAAGCGGCAGCTGCGCTGCAAGAGCTCAACCGACTCGGGCTCAACAGCATTATGTTGACCGGCGATAACCCCCGCGCTGCTGAGGCGATCGCCACCGAGCTGGGCATGGGCTGGCGCGCCGGTCTGCTGCCGGAGGGCAAGGTCAATGAAATTGCCAAGCTCGCCAGCTCGCAGAAAGTCGCGATGATCGGCGATGGCATCAACGATGCCCCCGCCATGAAGCGGGCCAGTATCGGCATCGCCATGGGGGGCGGCACCGATGTGGCGCTGGAGACGGCAGATGCGGCGCTGACCCACAACCAGCTCGGCGGTATTGCCGCGATGATCCGGCTGTCGCGGGCGGCACTGGCCAATATTCACCAGAATATCGCGCTGGCACTGGGGCTGAAGGCCATCTTCCTGGTCACCAGCCTGCTCGGCATCACCGGCCTGTGGATTGCGGTGCTGGCCGATACCGGCGCCACCGCACTGGTGACCGCCAACGCCCTGCGCCTGCTGCGCAAGCGTTAAGCCAGCCGATAGCATCCCAGCCAAAAGCCGTCCCCCAACCGGGACGGCTTTTCTTTTTCCTCTCATTTCTCTCACGGCACCCCGTAAAAGAAAAAGCGCGCCTGCCGGTCGGCAGTCGCGCTTTGCTTACTCTCTCGGAGTTATCCCACCCTTGGCAAGGTGGAATTCAACCCGGGGGCGCCGAGCCATCCCCCGGACTCAATGGCTTGCTTACTTGACGCTGCACTCCTGAATGACGGCTGTGCCCGCCTTGACGCCAGCCGGGTCAACCTTCACCAGCACACTCCACAACCCCTGCGGCAGGGTGATGCTGTTATTGGCACTGCCCCCCTTGGAGAAGGCGAACGAATAGCCGGTTTCAGCGTTCACCGCGCCGCCACCGTTGAGCAGGTACTCCTTGCTCCAGTCCTCGTTGGCGACCTTGAACTCGGTGCTGCCAGCGTAGTTGAACGCCGCCTGATAGATGGCGAGATCGCCGTCCATCCCCTTGTAGCTCAGCTGGTACTGAGGTTGGGCTCCCCAGCCGGAGAGCTCACCCTTGACGAACAGGTTGTAGCCAAGCGGATTGCCCGCCACCGTATCCAGCACCTTGCAGCTCTGCACAGGCTCGGTGAAGCTGACGCTCAGGGTCGGTTTGTCCTTGTTCATGGCGGTAAAGACAAACTTGTAGCTGCCTGCCTTGGCCAGATCGAGCCCGATATTGCCGGTTTCTCCCCCCTTGCAAAGGGTCAGCGGAGTGCCAACCACCAGCTTGTCACCGGCGTTACAGCTGCCGTAGTTGACCGGCCCCCAGCTGGCGTCAGCGATCTTGACGCTGGTGGTACCCAGCTTGTCGGTGCTCACCTCGGTAGTGAACTCGTACATAAAGTTGCCGCTGAAGGTCATCTGGTTGGTGTTGCCCCACTCATCGAGGAACCCCTTCAGATAAACATCGGTGTTGCCAAACGGTGGCAGGGTGCTCAGGTCGGTCTTCTTGCTGACCGGCAGGCCCGCACCCTGTGCACCAGACTGCGGCTTGACGAACACAGCGGCAGACCAGGCCCCCAGCGTCAGCTGGCCGTTATCATAGGCGGCGCCGCTGGCGATGCTGTCGACTGCGCGATGCTTGCTGCTTAGCACCATACCGCTCAGATCGATCGGCTGATCGTTACCGTCACGGAAGTCGCCGATGCTCTGGCTCTGGTTGCTGGCGTTGATCATCACCACCAGACCGTCGATGGCCGGATCCAGATCCGCTCCGGCACTGACGCCATCATCCACCGTCATGACGATAAGGCCGGGCACCTGATCCGGGCCGGTATTGCGGAAGTCGACCCGCTTGATCACCTCGGCGCCACTGCCCAGACGCAGCAGGCGGGAGGAGTTGCGCAGCTCCGCCAGCTCCTGATAGAAGCTCACCATCTGCGCCATCTCGGCCGAGCCAGGCTTGGCATGCTTGCCGAGCACCTGCTCGATCAGTGGATAGTTGTCGCCATCCTTGTCCTTGCGCGGCAATCCCTTGTCGAAGTTGTTGTCGCCCAGGGTGTAGTCGACCTTGTTGTACCAGTCGCCCGAGTCATAGCTGTCCCGCTCCATGGATTTGGAACGCAGCAGCTCGACACCGGCGTGGGTGAAGGGAATGCCCTGACCCAGCATGGCAGTCGCTAGCGAGACCCCCTGCATCCGCACCAGATCGGCTCCGGCAGGCGCCTTGTAGATCAGGTTGTCGAACAGGGTCTGGTTGTCGTGCTTGTCGACATAGTTCTGCACTTCCACCGGATCCTGGGCATAACCGGCAGGCTGACCGTTGTAGTCGATCTCGGCGCCTTTCTTCGGCATGCCATCCTTGTCGGTCAGCACGAACTCCTTGAGGTTGCCCGCCATGCCGAGCCGCACCAGATCGGACTGGTGCAAGGCCGTCGCCAGATCCACCTTGCTCATTTCGTTAGGATCGACGAAGGCACCGTTGCCAAAGCCCTGGGTCTTGCGAATGGTATCGCCACCGTCGAACGGACTGCCGCCGCGCACCGCATCGCGCAAGCGATCGGAGAAGGAGCCGATACCGGTACCGCCCAGATGCTTCTGGGTAGCCTGCACGAAGCGCTTGTCATCCTGCACTTCGCCGAAGTTCCACCCCTCGCCGTAGAAGTACATCTCGGGATTGACCTTCTTCACCGCGGCCAGCGCCTGCACCATCTGATCTTTCGGATGGTGGCCCATCAGGTCGAAGCGGAAGGCGTCGATCTTGTAGTCGCGCGCCCAGGTGACCAGGGAGTCATCCATCAGCTTGGCAAACATGGCGTGTTCCGGCGCCGTGTTGGAGCAGCAAGTGGAGTTCTCCACCGAGCCGGTCTCCGGATTGAGGCGCTGATAGTACCAAGGCACTATCTTGTCGAGCACCGACTTGGGGCCGAGCCCGGATTCGTTGGTATGGTTGTAGACCACATCCATCACCACGTTCATGCCGATGTTCTGCTTGATGGCCTTGACCATCTCGCGGAACTCCAGAATACGTTTGGTGCCCTCGGCGTTGGTGGCGTAGGAGCCTTCCGGCGTGGTGTAGTGGTAGGGATCATAACCCCAGTTGAAGGAGTCGACGCCGCGCAGGTAACCGGATAGCTCCTGCACCTGCGGATTATCCTTGCTGTCGCCCCCTTGCAGGTCGGCCAGCACATCTCCCACGGTCTGGCCGCCACCGCAATAGCCACCAAATTTGGATGTTTTCACATCCGGATTGACCTGACAGAGCTTGCTGAAGTCATCGCCGAGATTGGCCACCTTGGCCGGATCCTCGTTGACGGTGGCGATATCGAACACCGGCAGCAGGTGCAAGTGGCTGACGCCGCTCTTTGCCAGCGCTTTCAGATGGTTGACCGGTACAGAGTCGGGCTGGGTCAGACCGACAAACTTGCCGCGCTTCTCTTCATCGGTGGAGGCATCGTTGCCGGTCAGGTCACGAACATGGGCCTCATAAATAGTGATGTCGGCGGGGTTCTGCTGGCTGTGGGGCGCCTTGAGGCTGTCCCACCCTTCCGGTTTCAGGGCCGGGTCCTCGAGATCCACTACCTGACTGAACTCGGAGTTCATCGCGAGGCTCAGGGAGTAGGGATCGGTCACCTCGTAGTGCTCAACCTTGCGGCTCAGCGGATGGTAGACCTCCATATCGTAGCGATAGAACTGGCCGATCAGCTCGCTGCCCCCTTCATAACTCCAGCTGCCGCTGGCGCTGTCAAAGGTCATCGCTACCTCGCCACTCTTCTGGTGGCTGGCGTTGTAGAGGGCCAGCTTGACCGACTTGGCGGTCGGCGCCCAGAGACGGAAGGTCACCCGATTGCCCTCTACCACGGCGCCATAGCTCAGCTTGGTCGCCTCGGGAGCATAGAGCGCATCGAGGGCGCCGGCGCTCTGCACCAGGGTGGCTCCTTGCAGGATACCGTCGGCATCGGTGCCGATAGCCACCAGCTCACCCTTGAGCAGGGGCTTGAGATCTTTCCCGGCAGGCAGGGCAAAGGCGGCCGCATCCTTGAGGTGCGGATATTTGGCCTGCTGCTCGGCAGTCAGGCTGGTCGCGGTCAGGCTGATATAGGGGAAATCGAACACCCCATCGGCATTGGCCTTGATGGTGCCCGAGTCGGTGTAATAGAGGCGAACGTGGGGCTTGTCCTTGCCCCCTTGCCAAATCAGGGTATTGCCATCGATCAAATGAGCGCTGGCCCCCGCCACGCCAAAGGCGGCGGTAAAGGCTTCGGCACGGCTGCCAAACAGATCTTTCTTGCCCGCGACAATGGCCACGGTGCGATCCGGGTGCTCACTGAAGATCACCTTCATATCGCTGCCGGTCAGGTTGGCCAGATCGCCGTTGCGGGCGATAAAGTTGATGCACCCTTCCACCTTGTTGAGCGGAACGACCCAGGCCGGACCAAAGCTGTCGGCGGTGGCCGGTGTCTTGCTCTTGTCATCCCACCCGGTATTCAGGCCGCTATCTGCCGTTGCCTTGCAGGCGTCGTTGTTCCAAAGGTGCAGGCTGTAGCTGTCAAACGGTGCCTTGGCGCCTTTGGCTGCCGACTGGGTATCCACCAGTGCAATGACCACCTGATTGTCGCCGGCAACCAGCAACTCTTTCGGGGGATCCATCTTGGGCAGACGAGCGACAGGCCCATCGGTGACTTCAGGTGTAGGCGGTGTAGGGGGGACGGGGTTCACACCGGAGGCATCAGAGCTGTTGTCATTACAGCCAGACAAAAGCGCGAGCAGTGAGGCTGTTACCAGCGCCACTTTGGTCTTTTTCATATCCATATTTTTATAATTCCCGCTGTAGTTAGTCTCGATAGTCGAGCACCCGGTCATTGCCAGGCGGTGCCATATTAATCAGCGGTAATCGATTCAAATGTGAGCGAGAGGGCAAAAAAACCATCCAGTTTCAACAAGATAACGTTTTCAGACTGAAACTTCGATCCGGCTCACAGACCTCGCGGCCATTTGGCCTCATATCTGGAAAACGGCAGTCACGGGGTCAGAAAAGCAATGTCTGATCAAGTGGATAGACAAGGAGTAAGCAATGAAACGGATTGAAGAGCAGGCAAGACGACTCGATCAGGAGTATCAGGCGATCGGGCAGCTGTTCGACCAGTTCTGCCAGCAGGCAGGCGCCCTGGCCGAACAGTATCACTTCTTCAACTGGCCCGATTATGAAGACTCACCCCCGCTGAGCCGCGCCTTTACCCTGCTGGGGGAACCCCGCGAACTGCGGCTGCGCTGTCAGCCCGGTGAGCGCTCCGCCCTCAATGGCCTGATCCAGGTGGTCTCGGAGGATGGCACCATAGATGCCAGCCTCGGATTTCGCGCCGATGGCCAGTTGCTGCTGGAGTCCGGCAAACTGCTGGACAACCCGCCCGGACTGCTGCTCAAGTTGCTGCTCGGCGCAATCTGGCAACACAAGCCGCAGGCCGATCTCTCACAACAGGAGATCTAGCTGCGGAGCCAACTGTTGAGTCGTTCTGGCTATTGTGGCCGCAGCACGCATCCACAATAGCCTGTGTCGAATGAAGGCGTGGTGGATTTACACCAGAGCATCACTCCTCGCTACGCCCAGCCCCCCGGCAGCAAATGTCCTGCTACTCCGGTTGCAGCGGTTCCGCCACCTTGCCCTCCAGCTTTCTGACCGGCTTTTGCAGGATCAGGTTGGCCGGATAGGTGACCAGATCGCCGTTGTCATCACGCACCCGCACATAGAAGAGGCCAATCTCGGTGATGACGCCGGTGACCGAATCATCCTTGTCAAGGATGCGGATCCGATCGCCAATCTTGTAGGGGAAGGCAAAGAAGATGGTGATGCTGGCGGTGATGTTGGAGAGGATCGACCACTGGGCCACCATGGCGACCCCCAATACCGCAAAGAAGGAGGACGCGAGCACCACCAGTCGGGAGAAGTCGAGCCCCCACACCCCGGCCAGCACCAGCAGGGTGGCGCAGCCGAGCAGGAAGTGGAACACATGGGCCACGTAGAGCACCCGGTTCTCGCTCACCTGCCTGCTCTGGCCGAGCGCCAGCAGGCTCTTGTGAATAAGCCGCCGGATCAGGGTATGACCCAGCAACAGCAGCAGGGTCAGGCCAATTGATTGCCACATGGGTTATGCCTCCTTACCACCAGCGCCGATGTTTGAGCCAGATAGCCAGCCCGCTTGCCAGCGCCACCAAGGATCCGCAGAAGACCCAGAAGGCGGTCGGATTCTCGGCCCCGGGGATACCGCCGAGGTTGATGCCAAACAGACCGGTCAGGAAACTGGCCGGCAAAAAGAGCAGTGCCATCACCGACATCTGGTAGGCGCGGCGGTTGGTCGCCTCTGCCATCAGATTGTTGATCTCGTCTGCCAGCACGGCGGTGCGCGCCACTCCGGCATCGAGGTCATCGAGCCAGCGCCGCAGCCGGTCGGCGATATCGAGCAGACGGCGGCGATCATCCTCATCCAGCCAGCTGATCTTCTCGTTGGCCAGCCGCGCCACCAGATCCCGCTGCGGCGAGAGGTAGCGGCGGATCATGATGAGCTGCTTGCGGATCAGCGCCAAGCGGCCATTGGCGGGCATGTCGCGCATCAGCACCATCTCCTCCAGATCGAGGATCTTGTCGTGCAGCTCCTCGACAAACTCCCCCGCCCGATCGGTCAGGGCATCGCAGATCTCCACCAGCCAGTCGGCCGGGGTATCGGCGCCGCCCCCCAGCTTGAGCTGGTTGAAGACATCCTGTTCGGAGAGCAGCGGACGACGACGGCTGCTGATGATGAGATCCGGGGTGATGAAGATGCGCAGCGCCACCATCTCTTCGGGCCTGTGATCCTTGTTATGGTTGATGCCGCGCAGGATCAGCAGCACCGTCTCCCCCATCCGCACCAGCTTGGGACGATTGCTCTGGCCGAGCAGCGACTCCCTAGCCGCCTCGCTGAGCAAGGGGGTCTGCAACAGCCAGCGCGCCGAATCGGGATTGCCGTAATCCAGATGCAGCCAGCCGGGATGTCCCGCCGGGACTTCGCTTCCCGCCGTCAGCGGCGCCATGCCACCCTTGCCATCCAGGGTCAGGGCATAAATCACTTCACCGGGCACCCGATCCATCTCGTCTCCTTCTCGTTTCATGTGCTGGCCCCAGCTTACACCAAAGGCGGGGCCGACTCAGCCCCGCGCCTGGAAGGGGAGGCCTGTGTTAACATGGCCGCTCTCGTTTTCCATCCGCTTTCACTACAGGAAACCATGCCATGCCCATCTGGGTTGATGCCGATGCCTGCCCCATTCCGGTCAAGGAGATCCTCTACCGCGCCGCCCACCGCGCCCAGGTCGTCACCACCCTGGTGGCCAATCAGGGATTGCGGGTGCCCCCCTCGCCCTTCATCAAAACCCAGCAGGTGGAGAAGGGATTCGATGTGGCTGATCATGTCATCGCCCAGCAGGTTCAACCCGGCGATCTGGTGATCACCGGCGACATCCCCCTCGCCTCCTGGGTGATCGATGCCGGTGGCGAGGCGCTCAATCCCCGTGGCGAGATCTACACCCGCGAGACCATAAAGGCGCGGCTCGGCATGCGCAACTTTATGGAAGAGCTGCGCTCGGCCGGGGTGCAGACCGGCGGCCCGGCCCCCCTCAATGCCGCCGACAAGCAGCGTTTTGCCAATGCCCTCGACAAGTGGCTGGTCAAAGGCAAGTTATAAATAGGCTATAAAGGCGCCCAATTTGGGCGCTTTTTCGCCGTAACATCCTGATTTTTAAAATAAGAGCTGACCACAACCGTCAGGCTGGTAAGATGCGCCGCCATCTTGTCCACGCCGTAATCATCATGACCGCCCAAGGGCACCTGCTCTTCTCCGTTACCTGCACCCTGATCGCCCACAAACTGCAGCTCACTCCGGCGCTGGCCGATGCCAGCCTGTGGCAGACAATCCCTGCCGCGCTGGCCAGCGCCCTGTTGCCCGACCTCGACCACCCCAAATCGGTGCTGGGGCAGCGCCTGCCGTGGATCTCGAAACCTCTGTCGCGGCTGTTCGGCCATCGCGGCTTCACCCACAGTCTGCTGGCGGTCGCCGCCGCTGTCTGGGGGCTGAACCAGAGCCTGCCGCCGGACACCCTGCCCATGGGGGTCAAGGATGCGCTGATCGTCGGCTACCTCAGCCATCTGCTGGGGGACTGGCTCACCCCGGCGGGCATTCCGCTCTTCTGGCCCATCAAGCGCCGTTACCGCCTGCCGGGCTGGCCGCTGCGCAGCGGCGGTGCCATCGAAACCGGCTTTTGCACTCTCACCTTGCTGGTCGCCGGCTGGTGGTGCGGCTGGCGGCTGTGAGCCAGAAACAAAAAAGCCCCTGACGAGGTCAGGGGCCCAAGCAGTGGTGCGAACCACTAGAGGATCAGATCATGATGCCTGCGATAACGGCAGAGAGCAGGCTGACCAGGGTAGAACCGTAGACCAGCTTCAGGCCGAAGCGGGAAACCATGTTGCCCTTCTCTTCGTTCAGCGCTTTTACCGCACCGGCGATGATGCCGATGGAGCTGAAGTTGGCGAAGGAGACCATGAAGATGGAGAGGATACCGACGGTGCGCGGAGAGAGCTCGGCAGCCACCTTGCCCAGATCCATCATCGCCACAAACTCGTTGGTCACCAGCTTGGTCGCCATGATGGAGCCCGCTTGCAGCGCTTCACCACTCGGGATGCCCAGGATCCAGGCGATCGGGTAGAAGAGGTAGCCCATGACGAACTGGAAGTTCACGCCAAATGCCATCTCGAACAGGTAGTTGATGAGGGCGATCAGAGCGATGAAGCCCACCAGCATGGCACCCACGATCACGGCAACGGTGAAACCGGCCATGATGTACTCGCCCAGCATCTCGAAGAAGTTCTCTTTCTTCGGCGTGTGGTGCTCGTCACCTTCGGCAATGGCCTTGATGTCGGTCACGGAGTTATCCGGCTCGTAGGGGTTGATCAGAGAGAGCACCACAAAGGTACTGAACATGTTGAGCACCAGCGCGGCGACCACGTAGCGCGGCTCGATCAGCTGCATGTAGGCACCGACGATGGACATGGAGACGGTAGACATGGCCGTCGCCGCCAGGGTGTACATCTGCTTCTCGTTCAGGTGCGGCAGGATGTTCTTGAGGGCGATGAAGTTCTCGGACTGACCGACGATCATCGAGCTGATGGCGTTGAAAGACTCCAGCTTGCCCATGCCGTTGATCTTGGCCAGCACGGTACCGATACCGCGGATCACCAGCGGCAGCAGGCGGATGTACTGCAGAATACCGATCAGCACGGAGATGAAGACGATGGGCATCAGCACCATCAGGAAGAAGGAGAAGGCCCCTTCGTTGACCAGACCACCGAACACGAAGTCGGTACCCTGTTTGGCAAACTCCATCAACTTGGTGAAGCCGGCGGCAAAGCCCCCCACCACCGCCAGACCCACTTCCGAGTTCAGCATGAACCAGGCCAGCGCCAGTTCGACCACCAGCAGTTGGCCGATATAACGCAGCTTGATCTGTTTCCAGTTGTGGCGGTTAGCCAGCAGAGAGAGAGCGAGGACCATCACCAGTCCGAGCACAAAGTGAACGTATTCCATACCTGTAGCACCTGAGTAAATTGTAATTTTTGACCGGCGCCATCATAGACATTTGCACATTTAAAAATCAGATAGCCATCACAATCCCGCGCAATATTATGGAGGCAGGATAATACAAACGTTTTTAAATTAATTGTGCAATGAACTGATATTAATCGCGCAACATGGAAAATATAAATTCCTTTAAAAACATCATATTGAGTAAGGCTGGCGCCGTTTTTATGTTCTTTGAAAATATTTCATCAGCATTTTCGCAACATTCCCTATGGCGCAATAACTACTCGTGGAATATTTTCCAGTCATTATATTAAAACACTGAAAATAGAAAACGTTTATCCGCGATAAATAATTAGATGTGTGTTTGAAGAATAGTCCTTATTACATTGTCAGTGCTCGCCCGCGATCGGTTTGGCAACAAATGAACCTTTCATGGCCCCCTCGTGACCAGCCGTTCAAAAATCCGCCACATCCGGTGCCACATTCTGGTATGATGCGCGGCCTTAGCGCTCGCGCATCCCCGTTTTCTCCGAAATAGAGTCCTTTTGTGAACAACAGCGAATTTAGCAGCCTCAATCTCTCCCCCGCCCTGCAAGAGAACCTCACCAGCCTGGGTTACCTGCAGATGACCCCGATCCAGGCCCAGAGCCTGCCCCTGGTGCTCGATGGCAAAGACCTGATCGCCAAGGCAAAAACCGGCAGCGGCAAGACCGCCGCCTTCGGCCTCGGCCTGCTGGCCAAGCTCAACGTCAACCGCCTCGAAGTGCAGGCGCTGGTGCTCTGCCCGACCCGCGAACTGGCGGATCAGGTGGCTCAGGAGATCCGTCGTCTGGCGCGCGCCCTGCCCAACGTCAAGCTGGTCACCCTGTGCGGCGGCACCCCGACCGCACCGCAGTCCGCCACCCTGAGCTTTGGTGCCCACATCGCCGTCGGCACCCCGGGTCGTATTCTCAAGCATCTGGAGCAAGGCACGCTGGAGCTATCCGGCCTCAAGACGCTGGTGCTGGATGAAGCGGATCGCATGCTGGACATGGGCTTTGGCGAAGATATCAACCGGGTCATCAGCTATGCCCCCCAACAGCGTCAGACCCTGCTCTTCTCCGCCACCTATCCGGAAGGGATCGCCCAGATGAGCCGCGGCGTGCAGCGCAATCCGGTCGAGGTGAGCGTGGAGTCCCTGCACGAGGGGAGCGCCATCGAACAGAAGCTTTACGAAGTGCCTGCCGGTCAGCGCCTCGACGCCCTCACCTGGCTGCTGAGTCACTACCAGCCCAGCTCCTGCGTGGTGTTCTGCAACACCAAGCGCGCCTGTAACGACGTGGCCGACCATCTGGCCACCAAGGGCTTCTCGGCGCTGGCGCTGAACGGCGATCTGGAGCAGCGCGAGCGGGATCAGGTGCTGGTGCGCTTTGCCAACGGCAGCGCCACCATTCTGGTGGCCACCGATGTGGCGGCCCGCGGCCTCGACATCAAGGAGCTGGGCGCCGTCATCAACTACGAGCTGACCTATGATCCGGAAGTGCACGTGCACCGCATCGGTCGTACCGGTCGTGCTGGCCAGCAGGGTCTGGCCCTGAGTCTCTATCAGCCGAACGAGGCCCAGCGCGTCAACTTTATCGAAGAGTACCAGCAGGCTCCGATGCCGCTGGGTGATCTCGACAGCATCGGCCGCGACATCAAGCCAATCGCACCGCAGATGGTAACCCTCTCCATCGATGCAGGCCGCAAGACCAAGGTGCGGGCCGGTGACATTCTGGGTGCCCTGACCGGTGAAGGCGGCATTGCCGGCGCCGACGTGGGCAAGATCCAGATCTCCGAGCAATACTCCTACGTCGCGGTCAAACAGAGCGTGGCCAAGGCTGCACTCAAGCGGCTGCAGGAAGGCAAGATCAAGGGTCGCAGCTACCGCGCCCGCAAACTGGGCTAAGGTTCTTTGCAAGCCGTTAGCCAGACCACAGGCGCCTGACAGGCGCCTGTTTCATATCTCCGATGCCGCCATGCGGCAAGACAGGCACCATGACCCAAGCAATCCAGACCGATGTGAGCTGCCAGAACTGCGAAGCCTGCTGCTGCCGCCTCGAAGTGATGCTCTTTACCGATACTGGCGTGCCGGACCGTTATGTACTGGAACGGGAAGGCGAGATACCGGTCATGCGCCGGCTGGACGATGGCTGGTGCGCCGCCCTCGACCGCAACACCATGATGTGCCGTATCTACGAGGTACGGCCGTTGATCTGCCGTGAATTCGAGATGGGGGAACCCGACTGCATCGACGAGCGGGACAAGTGGTTTATCAATCTCGGTTAAATTGAGCGGCTCACTGCGCAGAGCGATAGCTCCTGCTCCAGCCAGCGAATGGCGGCCCCCTCCTGCTCGAAATAGCGCACAGCCCGAAACGGCAAGCCTTTGAAGATTTGATCGGCCAGATAGCGCTTGAAGCCCCCTACGAAAACCACAGCCAGAAACTGACAGCCACTCTCGGCACACCAGCCAAACTGGCGACGAAAACGGGCCAGCACCTCGGGCCCGGCCGCTTCAAACTCGGTCGCGACCTCGACAATTCCCCAGGGGCCATCCATCAGACCGGCCAGTTCGTGACGAAAGCGCGCCTCATAGGCCATGGCACCTGCCAGATTGAAGGGGCCACTCGGGCGGCAGATCAGCATCTGGCCCCTGCGCTCCATGTCAAATTGCCCATGTGGCTGCATGACTGCTCCCATTCCGTTACCACCACCATCGCCTGCAAATTGTTACCACAAGGTAATAATTTATAAGGAAAAGTCCAGCAGCAAACAGGCTTTCCCCAAAGTGTGGTCATCCTATCCAGCAAACCGTCGGCACCTCATGTTACCGACATCCCGCACTGAATCGGTCTCGAGATGTGTGATTGCAGTTAACGAAACGTTACTGCTATTATCCGCGCCGCCACAAACATTCCACCAACCGAAAGGTTTGGCACCCCAACAAGGATGTGCAATGAAAAACAGGGACTCGAGTCATTACCAACGGATCTGGCGCTGGCACTTCTACGCCGGTCTCTTTGTCGCCCCTTTCCTGATCCTGCTGTCACTGACCGGGATCGTCTATCTGTTCAAACCCCAGCTCGACAACCTGATGTACCCCGAGCTGATGAAGGTCGCCCCCGCCAGCCAGACCCTGAGTGCCGACCAGCTGCTGGCCAAGGCGATGATGACCATGCCGGATGCTAGCCTGCGTAAATACCTGCCGCCTGCCGCTCCCGACCTGAGCGCCCAGTTCATCGTCAATCGGGGTGAACAGGAACTGACCCTGTTTATGGATCCCGCCAGCGGCGCCCTGCTCGGCACCATGGACAACAAGTGGAATCTGCAAGCGGTGGCTCGCTCCCTGCACGCCGACCTGCTGCTCGGCACCACCGGAGATCGGCTGATCGAACTGGCTGCAGGCTGGGGGCTGGTGCTGCTGCTGAGCGGCCTCTACCTCTGGTGGCCACGCAAGGGGCCCGGGGTGGGCGGCATCCTCTGGCCCAGAGTGAGCCAGCGCGGACGTCTCTGGTGGCGGGATCTGCACGCTGTGGTCGGCTTCTGGGGCGCCGGTTTCCTGCTGCTATTGCTGTTGAGCGGCATGACCTGGACCGGTTTCTGGGGCGATCAGTTTGCCGCGGTCTGGAACCGCTTCCCGGCCGCCATGTGGAATGAGGTGCCCAAATCGGCACCGCTGGCCCGCAACCTCAATCAGGCCCATGAGCAGACCGTCCCCTGGGCGGTGGAGAACACCCCTATGCCCAGCTCGCAGCCGGTCGATGAGGGGCACGATCACGGTGCCATGAACCACGGCGAGCACGAGGGAATGGTGATGGCCAGCCAGCGGATCCCGCTGCAACAGGTGGTGGATATCGCCACTGCCCGGAAGGTGAGTCCGGGGTACAGCATCACCCCGCCGGTCGGCACCACCGGCGTCTACACCATCGCCCTGTTTGCCGACGATCCACGCAACGACGCCACCCTGCATATCGATCAATACAGCGGCAAGGTGCTGGCCGATGTGCGCTGGCAGGATTACGGCACGGTTGCCAAGACGGTGGAGAGCGGCGTCATGCTGCACATGGGCAAGCTCTACGGCTGGCCCCATCAGCTGGCCATGCTGACCATCTGCCTGATGGTGCTGGCCAGCGCCGTGAGTGGTCTGTGGATCTGGTGGTGCCGCCGTCCGCAGGGCCGTCTCGCCGCGCCGCCACTGCCTGCCAAACTCCCGCCGATGCGCGGTGCCATCGCCCTGCTCATTTTGCTGGGGATCGCCTTCCCGCTGGTCGGCGCCTCCATGGTCGCCATCTGGCTGCTGGATACCCTGCTCTTCTCCCGCCGCACGCTCAAGGTGGCGCGCGCCAGCTAAACCGGCCAAAACCAAAAAGGGCTCCCATCTCGGGAGCCCTTTTCATTGTTCGCCTTGGCGTTTGCGCCCCCCGTCAGGATAGCGCCAACCCGATGGAGAGCAGCAGGCTGAACAGAAAGGCGCTGATGGCGGTCTTCTTGAGGGAACCGGTCAGCACCTCGCCATCGTAGCTTTCGCGAAGAGTCTTGGCCGCATCGCTGAGAGGCTTCATGGCGGGCAGGAAGATCCACGGCCAGAAACTGGCGGGCTGGATCAGGATAAAGGCGATGGTGGCCAGCAGCGCCGCCCCCAGCAACACCCAGTGATAGGCGATGGCGCGGTTGCGGCCAAGGCGCACCGCCAGGGTGATCTTGCCGCTGGCGGCGTCGGTCTCGATGTCGCGCACATTGTTGATATTGAGCACGGCGGTGGCCAGCAGGCCACAAGCGGTGGCGGGCAGCAGCAGATCCCACTCCAGCGTCTTGGTGAAGAGGTAGTAGGAGCCGAGCACCCCGAGCAGGCCGAAGAATAAGAACACCGAGATATCGCCAAACCCGCGATAGCCGTAGGGAGTCTTGCCGACCGTGTAGGTCACCGCCGCAACAATGGCCGCACCACCCAGCACTACAAATGCCAAAATCTGCAGCCACTGGCCGCCGAAGGCGCAGCCCAGCAGCAGCAGGCCACTGGCCACCGCCGCCAGCGCGGTCATCCCCATCGCCACGCACATCTGCTTTTTGGTGATAAGGCCGGAGACCACCGCCCGCTGCGGGCCGATCCGCTCGCCGTTGTCGGCGCCGGAGACCGCATCGCCGTAATCGTTGGCCAGATTGGAGAGGATCTGCAGCAGGATGGCGGTCAGCAGAGAGAGCGCCATGATGGTGCCATCGAAGGCACCACGACTGGCAGCCAGCCCCGAGCCCAGCAGGATGGAAGAGCAGGCGAGCGGCAATGTTCGCAAACGCGCCGCCAGCAACCAAACAGAGAAGGTATTTGTCATTTTGTGATGGCCAAACAATCGGATATTGATCGTGTTAAGGGTTATCGAACCGGATTTGGGTATACTTGGCCCCGGAGAGTGAAGCTCCCGCGGGCGATTTACATGGACGAATGGGCAGATAATATATAGGAAATCATCGCCCTTTGGCATAAACCTACGGCATCCAGCTACCGGATCGCTCGTTACTACCCGGCTCAGACAAGAATCCATGTTGGCTCAGACCCATATCAAGCAACAACTGGACGCCCTGCGTCACAGCAACGTCAGCGGCTTCGTACGGTTGAGAGTGGCGATCGAAATCCGCTCCTTTCTGGGCTGGCTCGCGGCGCAAACCCTCTATCCCCGCATCTACTGGCAGGCCCGTGGAGAGGCTCGTCCCGAGTATGTCGCGCTGGGCGCCATCCATGAACTGACCGAGCCGCACGCCATCAAGCAGGTGTGTACTAACACAGCCAACCAGCATCATGACGACAGCCCCCGCTACTATGGCGGACTGGCGTTCGATCCGGCCCAATCCGGCTGGCAAGGGTTTGGCCCCTGCCGTTTCGTGCTGCCCCGCATCGAGCTGGTGCGCCGTGGCGAGTGCGTCAGCCTCTGCCTCAACCTCTGGCTGGATGACGACAATCTCGAGGCCGAACTGCAGGCGGCAGAAGCCGCCCTCGATGCCCTGCGCCCGGAAGCCCCGCTACCCGCCCTGCAAAAGCAGCCCTGGCAGCGACAGGATTGCCCTGGCCCCGCCCAGTGGCAGACCTTGGTAGAGCGCGTCACCGCCCCCGATTTTCAGGCGCACACCCCCAAGGTGGTGCTGTCGCGGGAGAGCGTGCTGACCAGTCCGAACCATGATGCGGATATCAATCCCTGGGCCATGCTCGACCAGTGGGCCCGCCACGCCCAGGACTGCTTCCACTTCGGTTTTCAATTCTCCCCCGAGCAGGCCTTTATCGCCTGCTCCCCCGAGCGGCTCTACCGCCGGGAAGATCGCCACCTCTTTACCGAGGCACTGGCGGGCACCATCCGCCGCTCCGGCGATGAAGAGGTGGATGCCCAACTGGCCGCCGAGCTGCTGGCCGACAGCAAGAACCGGCTGGAGAACCGGCTGGTACATGCCGACATCCTCAGCCGTCTGGCGCCACTGACCCACGATGCCACCCTGACCGAGCCGCGCATTCTGAAACTGCGGCTGCTGCAACACCTCAAGTGCGATATCGAAGCCGAGCTCAAGCCCGGGGTCTGCGACTGGCAGTTGCTCGACGCCCTCCACCCGACGCCGGCGGTGGGCGGCGCCCCGCGCGAGGCAGCGCTCGCCTTTATCCGCGAGTTCGAGCCCTACGATCGGGGCTGGTACGCCGGAGCCTGCGGCATGCTGAGTCGGGAGACGTCCGAGTTCTCGGTCGCCATTCGCAGCGCCCGCATTCAGCCGGGCAGCGTCACCCTGTTTGCCGGTGCCGGCATTGTCGCCGGTTCCGAGCCTGTCGCCGAGTGGGCCGAACTCGACAACAAGATCGCCAATGTGCTCTCCCTGCTGGGATAGTCATTCACCCTTTTCACGCTACGAGAGCCCCTATGCCCACCCGTAAAGAGCCTGCCAGCGAAGAGTTTGCCTGCACACCGTTTTCGAGCCAGCACGCCACCTTCAACCACGTCTGGTCCTCCCTCTTGCTGGAGGAGCTCTTTCGCCTCGGGGTGCGCGATATCGCGCTGGCCCCCGGCTCCCGCTCTGCGCCGCTGACCATGGCCGCCGCGGCCCATCAGGGCTTTCGTCGTCACTTGCACTTTGACGAACGCGGCCTCGGCTTTATGGCGCTGGGGCTAGCCAAGGGGAGCAACCGGCCGGTGGCGGTGATCATGACCTCTGGCACCGCGGTAGCCAACCTCTGGCCCGCAGTGGCTGAGGCCCAGCTCACCGGCGTGCCGCTGATTATTCTCTCCGCCGATCGTCCTCACGAACTTATCGACAACGGCGCCAATCAGGCGATCGACCAGCAGGGGATCTTCGGCCGCTACCCCGTCTATCAGCAGAACCTGCCGAGCCCCACCCCGACCATTCCGGCGGCGTTTGTGCTGAGCTCGGTAGATCAAGCCTTGGCCAAACAGGCACTCACTCCCGGAGTGGTGCACTTCAACTGCATGTACCCCGAGCCCCTCTATCCGGGCGAGCACTATCAGGATTTCTCCGACTATCTGGCCCCCCTGGGTGACTGGCTCGGCTCGCACAAGCCATGGAGCCCGTGGCAGCAAAACGAGCCGACCTGCCCACCTCAGGCGGAGTGGGAAACCTTTCGGCAACAGCGCGGCATCGTTGTAGCTGGCCGCATTACCGACCCGAATCAGGCACAGGCCGCCGCCGCGCTGGCGGAGCAACTCGGCTGGCCGCTGCTGGCAGATCTGCAGAGCCAGATCCGCTTCGACAGCCGCAACCTCATCCACATGGATCTGGCGCTCAACGACCCTGAATTCGTCGCCGAGTTGGGCCGCGCCGAGGTGCTGCTGCAATTTGGCGCGCGGCTTGTCTCCAAGCGGCTTGGCCAGTTCATAAAACACCATTCATGGCAGGATTACTGGCTGGTGGATCCGCAACCGGCGCGGCTCGATCCCGACTACCGGCTGCGCAACCGGCTGCTCTGCAGTGCCAGCGCCTTTGCTGCGGCCCATCCGGTCACCACACAAGCCCCCTGGCACACATTGGCCGAGCTGCAACACAACGCCAGCCAGCAGATCGCCGCTGCCTGCGAGCACTTCTCCGAGCTCGGGGTCTGCCATCGCCTCAACAGCCTGATCGAAGGGCAACTGTTTGTCGGCAACAGCATGCCGGCCCGACTGATGGATATGCTCGGCGAAACGGGCAAGGGGCCGAGCCGGGTGATGACCAACCGTGGCGCCTCCGGCATCGATGGCCTGATCGCCACCGCCTACGGATTTGCCCAATCGGTCGAGCCAGGCAGTGATGAGCCCACCACCCTGCTGCTTGGGGATCTCAGCGCCCTGCACGATCTCAATAGCCTCGCCCTGCTCAGCAAGGCGAGTCGACCGCTGGTGGTGATCCTGCTCAACAACGATGGCGGCAGTATCTTTCGCATGTTGCCGGTGCCCACCGAAGGGGAGCTGCTGGAGAGCTACTACCGGCTGCCCCACGGTCTCAGCTTTGAACATGCCGCCGCCATGTTTGGCCTCGCCTATCGGGCGCCGACCACCCTGCCCGAGTTCGAACGCGATTACAGCGCCGCCCTCCAACATGGCGTTACCTTGATCGAGATCCGGGTACCGAGCGAGCAGGTAGCCGATGATCTCAAGGCGCTGGGGGCCGCCATCCGTGGCAAATAAAGATGCCAATGTGCCGCTGGTGTTGCTGCACGGCCTGCTGGGGGATGGCGGCGACTGGCAACCGGTGATCGACCGGCTGCCCGCCATCCGCTGCATCGCCCTCGACCTGCCGGGTCACGGCCAGCATAGCGCTCTCAACGTCAGCGACTTTGAACAGAGCCACCAGTGGCTGGTTGCCGAGCTGGCCAGCCGCAATATTGAACGCTATCTGCTGGCGGGTTACTCGCTGGGTGGGCGACTGGCCCTCTACCACGCCAGCCGTGAGCCGGCGGGGCTATCGGGACTGCTGCTGGAGAACTGCCACCCGGGGCTGCCAGCCGGTGAGCGGGCCGCCCGCATCCAGCACGATGAACAGTGGGCGCGGCGCTTCGAGCAGGAGCCTCTGGCTGACGTGCTGGCAGATTGGTACCGGCAAGGGGTGTTTGCCGATCTTGACGATGCGGCTCGAGCCAGCCAGATCGCCCGCCGCCTTGGCAACGACGGTCAGGGCATCGCCACCACGCTGCGCGCCACTTCGCTCGGCAAGCAGCCGGATCTCGCCCCCTGGCTCATGGCGAGCCAGCTGCCGGTTACTTATGTGAGTGGCAAGCGGGATCACAAATTCCATCAGCTGGCTTGCCAGCTGGCGAACCAAAATCGCAGAATCAACCACTTGGTGCTGGATGGCGGCCATAATCTGCACGCCCATCAGCCTGATAACTTTGCCCGACTCCTCGCGGAGTGGGTCAACCAACAAGAAGAGACGAGTCATGATTGAAGCAATGACGGAAGCTGAACTGTATGCACCTGTTCAACATGCCGGGATTGCTCAACTCAGTGTTCAACTCGGTGCTCAACTGCACTCTCCCAGATCAGAAGGAAAAAACCATGATTGAAGCAATGACGGAAGCGGAACTGTACGCTCCGGTTGAGTGGCAGGATTGCTCCGCCGGTTACGAGGACATCCTGTATCACAAGTCCAACGATGGCATTGCCAAGATCACCATCAACCGTCCCCAGGTGCGCAACGCCTTCCGCCCCCGCACCGTCAAAGAGATGCTGCAGGCGCTGGCCGATGCCCGTTATGACGATCAGATCGGCACCATCATCCTGACCGGTTTTGGCGAGAAAGCCTTCTGCGCCGGCGGCGACCAGAAGATCCGTGGCGACTACGGTGGATACCGTGATGACGAGGGGACTCACCACCTCAACGTGCTCGACTTCCAGCGCGACATCCGCACCTGCCCGAAACCTGTGGTTGCCATGGTGGCCGGTTACGCGGTCGGTGGTGGCCACGTGCTGCACATGATGTGTGACCTGACCATCGCCGCCGACAACGCCCAGTTTGGCCAGACCGGCCCGAAAGTCGGCTCCTTCGATGGCGGTTGGGGTGCTTCCTACATGGCTCGCATCGTCGGCCAGAAGAAGGCCCGCGAAATCTGGTTCCTCTGCCGCATGTACGATGCCCAGCAAGCCCTCGACATGGGTCTGGTCAACACCGTCGTGCCACTGGCAGAACTGGAGCGCGAAACCGTGCGTTGGTGCCGTGAAATGCTGCAAAACAGCCCGATGGCGCTGCGCTGCCTGAAAGCGGCGCTCAACGCTGACTGTGATGGTCAGGCGGGCTTGCAGGAGCTGGCGGGCAATGCCACCATGCTGTTCTACATGACCGAAGAGGGTCAGGAAGGCCGCAACGCCTTCAACGAAAAGCGTCGCCCCGACTTCTCCAAATACAAGCGGAACCCCTGATGACACTAGCCCTGTATCGCTATCAACTGCCTTTTACCCAGCCCCTGACCTTTCACGGCAAGGTGGAGGTGGCGCGAGAGGGGCTGTTGGTGCGCATCAACGACGGCTGGGGGGAAATCGCCCCCCTGCCCGGCTTCTCGAAAGAGAGCCTGCAACAGGCAGAGGCAGAAGCCCTTGCCGCGCTGGCGGCCCTGGCCGCCGGCGACACCCCGAACCCCGTGCTGCCGTCGGTGCAATTTGGCCTCGACTGCGCGCGCCGGACATGGCCCGAGCAGCGCAACCCGCTGCCGGAGCCCTATCCCCTCATTCAAGGCTCCCCCCAGGAGCTGCTGCGCAACTGGAAAGAGTGGCTGCACCGCACGCCCGGCAAGGCCAAGCTGAAGGTGGCACGCTACCCGATGCGTGACGAGCTGGCGCTGATCCGCCTGCTGTGCGATCGCCTCCCCTCCCTCAAGCTGGTGCTGGATGCCAACCAGGGCTGGACCCGCGAGGAGGCGTGGACCTTCTGCGGCCACCTCGACCCGAATCGCATCGAGTATCTGGAAGACCCCTGCGCCGACTTTGCCGACATCGCCTTTGTCGCCAACCGCACCGGCATGCCGGTGGCGCTGGACGAACTGCTGGCGCAAGGCAAGCCGTGGGAGCCGATCCCGCAACTGCGAGCGCTGGTACTCAAACCCACCCTACTCGGTTCGCTGGCCAACTGCGAAGCGCTGATCGCCCGCGCCCGCGAACTGCGGCTCAAGGTGATCATATCCTCCTGCTTCGAATCGGATCTGGGCCTGAACCAGCTGTTTCATCTGGCTGGCGAATGGGCTCCCGAACAGGCACCAGGTCTGGATACCCGCCGCTGGATGGCGGGCAATCTGCTGGGGGAAGATGGCAAACCGGATCTGAGCCGACTGGAGCAACTGTATTACCGTGATTGACCCTTCCCGTTCACCCGAACAGACACCTTGCCCGGTACGCCACCGGGCAATCACAGCACCGAACCGCATTGCCATCCACGCCGCCTCGCCTCTCAGTTATCGCCAGCTCGATGCTCGCCTCAACAGCCTGTGCCAACAGCTGGAACAAGCCGGAGTGCGTCGTGGCGCTCATCTGGCGGCGGTGGTGCGCGGTGCGCTGGAAGATGTGCTGCTGGCATGGGCCTGCGTGCGCAGCGGCGTGGTGTTCTGCCCGCTCAACCCCGCCTTTCCTCTCGAAAAGCAGCGCGAGCTGGCGGTGCAACTCGATGCCGATGCCTTCTGGTCGGCAGGGGAGATCCCGGCAGGCAACTGGCAACCCTTGTGCCTCGACTTCACGCACGAACTGCCGGCAAGCGAGGAAACATGGCCGCTGGAATCGACCCAGCTTAACAATATGATCCTCACCTCGGGCTCCAGCGGCACGCCGAAAGCGGTGGTGCACCGGCTCTGCAACCACCTGGCCTCGGCACGCGGCTCTGCCACCCTCATTCCCCTCGATGAGGCCTGCGGCTGGCTACTCTCCCTGCCGCTGTTCCATGTGGGCGGCTACGCCATCCTGTTTCGGGTCTTTCTGGCGGGCGCCACGTTGGTGCTGGATCAACGTGAACGCTCCCTCAAGGAGCGGCTGGAGTGCCAGCCCATCACTCACCTCTCGTTGGTGCCAACCCAGCTCTGGCGCCTGCTGGCAGAGGGTTTTGATCCCGCCCGTACCCGCCTGCGCGAGTTGCTGCTCGGCGGTGCCGCCATCCCGCAACCGCTGGTGAGCCGCCTCTGCGCCATGGGGCTCGAACCCAAGGTGAGTTATGGTCTCTCCGAGATGGGCAGTCAGGTCTGCACCGCTATACCCGGCGATACAGGCGTAGTTGGCAAACCGCTACCGGGACGGGAAGTGTGCATCAGGGAGCAGGAGATCTGCGTGCGCGGCGCCACCCTGTTTGCCGGTTACTACCGAGATGGCGAGCTGGAACTGCCCCTCGATGACGAGAGCTGGTTTCATACCCGCGACAAGGGGAGGTTCACTGCGGCAGGGGAACTGCTGGTAGAGGGGCGGCTCGATAACCTCTTTATCTCGGGTGGCGAAAACATCCAGCCCGAAACCATCGAGCAGCGACTGGTGGATCATCCCGCTGTCGCCCAGGCGCTGGTGGTACCGGTACCGAGCGATGAGTGGGGGCAACGCCCCGCCGCCTTTATCGACTGGCACGGTGAGCCGGTTCCCTACCCCGAGCTGGCAGCCTGGATCCGCAGCGCCTTGCCCGGCTTTATGGTGCCCGACCACTGGCTCCCCTGTCCCGATCTTGGCGGCAATCTCAAACCCTCCCGCCAACTGCTGGGCAAGGTAGCCCGACAACAAACCACTCGGGCACGACAAGCTGAATGAGATCGGACTCACAATTTCCCGATCTTCTTTGAAAACAAAAAAGAAACATGTGAGTCCTCACTGCGGCGCCAACCCACGATAATTCGATCAGGCTCAAAAAGCCACCATCTTATTGATTTATCTGATTTTTAATTGGCAATTGATATCCCTTTGGAACTGTTTAAATTGCCTTGCGATTACTCGCAAGACAATACACAAACAACAACAAAGGGATAAAAATGAACCGCTCAGGTACCGGGTGGCTGCTGCTGGCAGGCCCCCTGCTTTTGGCTACATCCTCGGCGCAAGCCAACTACTCCCCCAATGACTGGCGACAGTATCAGCTGACTGGCGAATCGAGCCGGCAACTGGCCGCGCGCATCACCGAGATCACCTACGAGCTCAAGGCGCGCAGCAGCAATGCTCCTTACCAGCAGCTTAGGGTCTACCGTCGCTTCGACTGGCAGAACAGCGATCTCGCGGCCCTCGCCGAGCAGCAGTGTGGCGAGCAGCAGCTCAAGGTAGATGCGGGCTGGCAGATCCGCTTCGTGCGCTGTGAAGATCGGATTCCGGCGGGCAAGCTGATCCCGGCCAGCAGTTATGACTTCGGTTATGGCCTCAAGCAGGGTCGCTGGGAGCAACTGGCGGGCACGCCGACCGCCCAACGGCAGGATCGCCTGCCACTGCCACAAGCCATCATCCTGGGTCAGAGCGAAAGGGAGCTGGATCGCTGCGAACTCAACGCGCAGGGCCGCTGCGCCGAGTCGGAGTGGCACTATCAGCCGCAGGATTGGCAGCAGTTGCAGGTACTTGAAGAGACCCCGAGTGAGCGGGATGGCCGGTTGGAACAGATCTTCTTCCGTCTGCAACCGGTGGCAGGCAGTCAGGCTGCCGCTCAGGTCAGCGAGATCCATGTCTGGCGCCGCTATCAGTGGCAGCTGGATCAACTCACGCCTCAACAGGAGTGTGATGAGCCGCAGGAGCGCAAGGAGGGGAGCAACACCATCCGCTATCGCATCTGCCGTCAGGTGATCCCCGCTGGCAGCGAGGTTCAGGTAACGTTGCAAGATAGCGGCTACCAATACCCGGTCGCCGGCGGCGAGTGGCAACCCCTGCCAGAGAGCAAAGAGTGGCAGGAGAGTCGGGTGCTCAATCGCCCCATCGTGCTGGCCAGCAAGGAGGAACAGCTGGAGTGCCGCCGCGCCAACGGTCGTCTCTGCTCCGAGCCAGAGCAGCCCGATGTGGATCTGCTCGACAGCGATGCCGCCAAACTGGTGGCCGACGTGAGCGGCCAGAACAGTCCTGCCTGGCAGGCGGATTACGGCCACGATGACGCCAAGCTGATGGCGGTAGTGCGCGGCATGCGTGCTCTGCTGGCGGCCAACCAGCCGACCCATCCGGCGATGGACAAGCTGCTCTACTATGTGCGCGCCCACAACTACCACGGCGGCGTTGGCAAGGAGAGTGATCAGGCCGCCCGGGCACTGGCCGGGGTGATGATTGATCTGCTCAACCACCCCTTGCTGCTGGGCGCCGAACCGCAGGATCAGGCAGGCACAGTGCTGGAAGCCTGGAGCGTGGCGGCGCAGGGACAGCTTGGGCAAGCCGCCTTCCGCCAGAGTGCCGCCCCCATGCTGGCCCAGCTCAACCAGGCGCTCGGCTATGCGGTGCAACATGCGGCGCAGCTCAATGGCCACAACCCCTGGGCCGATGGCCTGTTCGAGCTGCTCAATCTGGTCGATCAGAGCGCCTCTTACGGTCAGCAGGCTGACTTCAGCGCAGCTGTGCTGCAACAGGAGGCGGCATTGCGCCAGAGCCTGCTGCAACTGGGCCTGAGCGAGCTGGCCCTCTGGAAACAGCGCGATGGCTCACGGGATCTGTTTATCTTCAACAACATCCTCGATGCCCACAGCCGTCTCTACCAGATGATGCGCTACCTCCATCACACCAGCCCGGATAAGGCGATCGCCTATCGCCAACAGCTGGATCGCGATGTCATCGCCATCATGCGCCAGCAGGGGCTGATCCCGGGTGGCCAACATCCTGCCGCCATGCTGGAAGAGGTCTCCCTGACCCTCTCCAGCTACTACCTCACCTACACGGATCGCACCAGCGAAGCCTGTATCAGCGGCGAGTTCGCCGGGCTTTGTACCCCGATCCGCATGGAAGATATTCTGCCGTTCGAGCACACCTGCTCGCCCACCCTGCGTCTGCGCGCCCAGGATCTGACCTTGGCTCAAGCCGAAGGGATCTGCCGCGAGCTGGGTGATGAAGAGCAGCGCTTCCACCAGCAGATGGAGACAGGCTGGCAACCGGTGGCCGATGATCACAACGAAGCGCTGGAGCTGGTGATCTTCAACTCCTCCGCCGACTGGGGCCGCTACGGCAGCGCGCTGTTTGGTGTCTCCACCGACAATGGCGGCATCTATATCGAGGGGGATCCGGCTCGGCCCGGCAATCAGGCCCGCTTCTTCGCCTATGAGGCGGAGTGGAAACGCCCCGCCTTCCAGGTGTGGAACCTGCGCCACGAGTACGTTCACTATCTGGATGGTCGCTTCAACCAGTACGGCAGCTTCGGCCACTATCCGCTCAACCGCACCACCTGGTGGGCAGAGGGGATTGCAGAGTACATCGCCCACGCCCAGTGCTTTGCCCGTGGTCTGGATAACGTGGCAAACCGCCCCGCCAACCAGCGTCCGACACTGGCGGCGATCCTCCACCTTGACTACGACCAGGGTGGCGAGATGGTCTACTCCTGGTCCTATACCGTGCACCGCTTCCTCAACGATACCGGTCGCGGCGCCAGCTGGTTGGCGCTGGCACAGGCGCTGCGCAATCCGGATCGGCAGCAGGCGATGAGCGACTTCGAAGGGGAGCTGGACCGGCTGATCGCCAACGACAGCAACGCCTATCAGGCATGGCTCGCCCGGGATCTGCTGCCCTGGTGGCAAGCAAACAAGGAGTCAGACGCCTGCAAGGGTAACGACTCCGCCCACTGATAAACCTTCGCCGACCAGAGGGGCTGCCATTGCAGCCCCTCGCTTTATCCTCCCGCACCCCCGGCCTCTGCTGCGACAGCCTCTGCCCGAATGAGGTGCCCGCCCGTTATCAAGCCTGACGCCAGCGGCCGAGTTGTAATAGAATGCCGATAGCCACTCCCAACTTCAGACCCTGACCGCACCGCGCATGAAGAAGTTTGCCAAGATCCTCCTCGCCTGCCTCGTTTTGCTGCTGGCCCTGATTGCCATGCTGCTGGGCTACAGCGAGTGGATCGTCTCGGATGCCCGTCACTACACCTACGATCAGGTGGACAAGGTGCCCTACAACCGGGTTGCGGTGGTGCTGGGTACCTCCAAATATCTCTCTGGTGGCGGCCCCAACCACTACTTCAAATACCGCATCAAGGCGGCGGCCGAGCTCTACAACAATGCCAAGGTGGACTTCATCATCGTCTCCGGTGACAACGCCACCGTGCAGTACAACGAGCCACGCCAGATGCGCCGCGCCCTGATCAAGGCGGGCATCCCCGCCTCCGCCATCTATATGGATTTCGCCGGATTTCGCACCCTCGACTCAGTGGTTCGCGCCAAGGAGGTGTTCGGCCAGGAGCGCTTTACCGTGGTATCCCAGGGCTTTCATAACGAGCGGGCCATTTTCATCGCTCGCCATTTCGGTATCGATGCGGTCGGCTTCAATGCCGAGGATCCCAGCGCCTATCAGGGGATCCGCACCCGGGTGCGGGAAGTCTTTGCCCGCCTGATGGGGCTGCTCGACCTCTATGTACTGGACAAGGGGCCCAAGTTCCTCGGGGCTCCGGTCCCCATCGGTCTGCCTGTGCCTTGCCAGTCACTGAGCACCATCGGCAGCCTGCAACCCTGCCTAAAACAACCCAAACCGGCGGTGGATGAGGCAAAGCCAGCGGCAGTCTCTGCCGCTGTTGCCACCGAGTCGGCTACCCCATCTGCCTCGGCTGTGACTGAACAAGTCACGCTAGCTTTATCCGCTGCGGCAACGACTGAGCCGGTCACTCCCGCTAAACCCGCGGTAGAAACCACCGCCAAGACGCCCAGCGCGGCCTTGCCCACATTGCCGGTGGCCCCTTCAGCCGCCAGCGCCAGCACAGCCACACCATAAACAGATGACCCGCCAACTGGCGGGTCTTGTTATTACAGCGCAGGTTGTGGCGGTGACCTGTACACCCATTCCCAGCGGCCAAGTCAGCCTCGCGCCGCCTGATAGCGGCGGGCCACTTCGGCCCAATCCACCACCTGATAGAAGGCAGCGATATAGTCAGGACGCTTGTTCTGGTACTTGAGATAGTAGGCGTGCTCCCACACATCCAGCCCCAGGATCGGGGTATGGCCATGCATCAGGGGGCTATCCTGATTGGCACTGCTCTCCACCTGCAATCTGCCCGCCTTGTCCACCACCAGCCAGGCCCAGCCACTGCCAAAGCGGCTCAGAGCCGCCTGAGTGAAGGCCTGCTTGAAGGCATCGAATCCCCCCAATTCCCGCTCGATGGCCAGAGCCAGCTCACCACCCGGCTCACCGCCCCCCTGCGGGCTCATCACCAGCCAGAACAGAGAGTGATTGGCATGGCCGCCACCATGGTTGCGGACCGCCCCCTGCAAGGTGGCAGGCAGAGTATCGAAGCGGCGCAGCAGCTCCTCTACCGGCAGTGCGGCCAGCTCTGGCGCCTCTTCCAGCGCGGCGTTGAGGTTGTTGATATAGGTCTGGTGATGACGGCTGTGGTGGATCTCCATGGTCAGGGCATCGATATGGGGTTCCAGTGCGTCGTAGGCATAGTTCAGAGCTGGTAGGGTATGGATCATGATGACCTCTGTTCGGATTAATGGAGCCGGGATGAGGGCTCGCTCTGACACAGGCAGTGCCCGAGCGAACGCATGATCCCGGCGTGGCTGCCGTGGCGCTGTACGAACGCCAGCAACTCGGCACGGGTTGTGCTGGTATGGCGCAACGCGGCTTCACGCAGGCGAGAGGAGCAAGCGGGGGAGTGACAGGTCGCCAGCAGGCAGTCGTGCACATAGCAGAGCAGGTCGGCGGCGCGATCGGGCAGAGTCATGGCCACCAGCAGATCCGCCAGATTGTGGTGAGCCACAACCAGCGCCGCCACCGCCTCATCGGCATCGTGCCACTGCACCAATTGCTGACGAGCCAGCCAGAGCGCCTGCTGATAATGAGCCAGCGCATGATGATACTCGCCGCAATCAAACAGCCGGTTGCCCTCTCGGGTCTGCTTTTTCCAGTGACTCATGCTGCTGCCACCTTCGGTCGACTCGACCCACCCCTTCACCCAGGTTGCTGTCATATGCTTCACACCAACAAATGATAATAATTATCATTACATGAATTATATCCGGGAGACAAGGGGCGTCGGGAATCGCAGTAAACAGCCAAAACAACGCAGCCACCCCTTGGCAAGGAGTGGCCGCTTGAGGCACCGGTCAGTGGATTCGACCGGCCAATTGGAAGTTAACGGCAGGTCAGATGTTGTTGGCGGGCGAGGGCGGGGCAATCCCCAGCAGCATGTGATCCATCATCCCCACCATGCGCCCTATCTCGGGCTTGGTGATGGTATCGTTGGCCCCCAATTGCAGCGCTTTCTGACGGTTGTCATCGCTCATCAGGGAGGAGAACATCACGATGGGCATCTCCTTGTAGGAGGGGGTGTCCCGCAGCCGCTTGAGCAGGTGCATGCCATCCATGCGCGGCATCTCCACATCGGTGATCACCGCATTGACGAAGCCGGTCACCGGCATTCTCTCCTCCTGGGCTAGGCGATCGAAATCCGTCATCATCTCCAGCCCCTCTCCCCCATCCTTGGCCGTGATCACGTTGTAGCCAGCGGTGCGCAGGGTGGTCTCGATCATCTTGCGGATAAAGGCCGAGTCGTCCACCACCAGAATGGTCTTGCCCTGTCGCAGCGCCATCATGCGATCGTCGATGAGCACCTTGCGATCCTGGGTGACGTCGTACTTCTCCATGCTGAGCTCGGGGTTGATATCGGCGATGATCTTCTCGAAGTCGAGGATCATGATGAGGTTGCCATCACGCCTGACCACGGCCACCACGCAGTCGTTCTCCCCCGCCTCCAGAAACTGGCTGGGAGACTCCACATCCTCCCAGGAGACCCGATGGATCCTGCTGACGCTATCGATCAGAAAACCGTTGGCCATCTTGTTGAAGTCGGTGACGATCACCACCTTGTGGCTGGGGTCGGGGTTGGTCTCGATGCCGAGCCAGCCCGCCAGATCCACCAGCGGGATGAGGCGATCCCGCAGGGAGAAGACCCCCACCATATGGCGCTGGGCATTGGGGTAATCTGTGGTCTCCGGCACCCGGATCACCTCGCGCACCTTGGCGACGTTTATCCCGTAATAAGCGGTTTTTTCACGACCGTCCGGTAGCTGCTTCTTGAGGTGAAACTCGATGATCTCAAGCTCGTTGGTGCCACTTTCGGTCAGGATAGATTTACGCTCTTCCCCATCTTTGGACATCATGGTGACTCTCATTCTGGTTGCGCGGGCAGCAGACCGCTGCGGTTTTCCCTCAGTATAGGAATGGAATTCACCCAACGGCTCGGATCTCGGCAAGATTACAGCGTTAACCGCTTGATCCCGCAGACTGGCGGGAGCGTATCTGCCAATCAGGACAACATTGGCGGATGGTGAAATCCATCATGCACTCACAAGGAGCCTGAGATGAGTGAAGGTATCGTCGTGATTGGCGCTTCTGGCGGTATCGGGGCGGCGCTGGTCGCACACTGGTTGGCGGAGGGTGTCGGGCCAGTGATTGCCATCAGCCGTCAGCCCGCACCAGCAGGAGCCTCTTCGCCAGCCCTGCACTGGCTATGTTGTGATTACAGCGATGAGCAGATGGCAACTGCGGTAGCCCGCATCGCGGAGTTGGCACCGAAACCGCACAGGGTGGTGATCTGCAACGGCATCCTGCATCAGGGGGAAATCCAGCCAGAGAAGCGACTCGAAGCAATCAATCTCGATGCCATGACCCGCCTCTACCAGACCAACGCCCTGTTGCCGCTGCGCTGGATCAGCCAGTTGTTACCGCTGTTTGGCCGCGAGCCTTGCACTCTGGCCGTTCTCAGTGCCCGGGTCGGCAGCATTGGCGACAACCGAACAGGCGGCTGGTATGGCTATCGTGCATCCAAGGCTGCCCTCAACATGCTGCTCAAGTGTGCCGCCATCGAGCTGGCCCGGCGGGCCCCCGGCGTCAAATTGCTGGCTTTCCACCCCGGCACCGTGGATACCCAACTCTCTCGCCCGTTTCACGCCAATGTACCGGCGGGAAATGTGCAGAGCCCCGAGCTGGTAGCCGACCATCTGATTAACCTGATGAACCGGCTGCAACCGGATGGCGAGCTGAGCTTTCTCGACTGGCAGGGCAAACCTATCGAGTGGTAGGGGAGATCAGGAGACGCGCCAGCAGTGCCCGCAAACTCTTGATCACAGCGGGCTTGCCCACCAGTTGCAACCTCGCGGCCAGCATTCCCCACTCTGCGTATTGCCAGATGGCTGCGATCAGCAGATAACGCTCGTCAGGAGTCAGCGAAGCCAGCACATCCAGATTGCGCGCCAACCACAACTGCAAGCTGGATTGGCTCAGTTCGAATGGCTTGTGATGCAGGGCAAAGCACTCAACCTCATCGCGCTCGTACTCGCCAAGCTCCGCTGCGGTAGCGGTGCTGCCTTGCAGACATTGCCATACCAGCTCGGGATCCAATCCTTTCAACTCACCCGCCAGCAGGGTCGGCAGCTGGCGTACAAAACGCTGCTGCCACTGATCCAGCTCGGGCTCATGCCCGGGTTTCAGCGCTTTGAGCAGCAGGGCTGCGTGGCAGCCGCTGGCGGCATCCCGCTGCAGGCCGATGCGCAGCACCTCCAGCCCGGCCTTACGCCAGAAAGGGAGCAGGTCGGCGCTGGCCGAAAAAGCCGAGCCGAGGTAGTCGGTGCCAATCTGGCGATAGTGCTCCTCAAGCTTGCCAAGCAGCAGCGACCCCAGACCGTGGCGATGCAGCTCGGGATGGATGGCGATGCGCATCACCCGGGCGTAGCTGCGCCCCCCCGCCGTTTTGAAACCGGCGTGGGCCAGCAACGACTGGGGCAGCAGATGGCCGCGCGGACGGCGGCGTCCGGCCCAGATCGCCTCGGCCAGCTCGGGCTCTATCTCCCCTTCCCGCGCCACCAAGGCCACACCCAGCAGGCTCTCGTCCTGCTCCAGCAGATGGATATCGAGATCCGGGCTCTCCAGCAGGGATCTGAGATCGCTCGGCGTAGTCTGGTAGTGAGCCAGCACCAGCAGGCCGAACAGCTGGTTGAGCAACGTCTCGTCGCTCTCCAGCGCCTCCTGATTGACCAGACGCCAGCTCGGGCTGGTCGGCGGCAAGGGCATTGCGACTTCGGCATTGAGGCCGAGCAGGCGGAAAATCAGCGGCTCCAGTGGATCACGCTCACTCCAGCGAATGGGTTCAGAGAGGCGGATCTCCTGCCACTCCGGGGTCTGGCTATCGAGCACACGCTTGAAGCGCAGGTGAAAACCGCGCCCCGTCCCCTCGTAACCGTGCTCGGTGGTGGCAAACACGATGCGACTTTGGCGGGCAAGCATGGCCTCGAGCAGCGGGGTCGGAATGGCGGCCGCTTCATCCACCAGCAGCAGATCGGGATTAATCGCCTCGTGCACCAGCCGATCCGGCGAGCAGTAGCTCAGTCCGGTCAGCTGTTCAGGCGTAGTATCTAGCCCGCGAGCGGCGTGGGCAAACAGGGTCGCTACCGTTGCCTGTGAGGGGGCCGTCACCACTATGTTCAGCGAGGGTTGCTGGCGCAGCAACTCGGCGGCAGCCAGCCCCAGCAGCGCACTCTTGCCACGACCGCGGTCGGCGCTCAGCACCAACGGCCGACGACGATGGCCCTGCAACACCTTGTGGATGGCAGGCAGTGCCCGTGCCTGATCGCAGCTCAGCCTGCGTGCGGGCCCAATCGGTTGCCACGGCTGCGAGCAAACCGGCGGCTCCAGAGAGAGGGCAGGATCCCCCGCCAGCAACCGCACCAGCCGGGCGATAAAGGCGTGGCCGGCCCGGCCCGCCTCCTCCGGCTGGGCCACCAGCCGGATCCGGTCGGGATCCGGCCATGAAGGCCACTCTACTCTGGGCGGCGTCAGCAGCAACAGCAAGCCACCGGCGCATAGAGTGCCCGCCAGCGCCCCGAAGGCGTCGGGATGAAAGCCGCTGAAGGCGTTGAACACCAGCGTGTCGCACTCCTGACCGAGCCGCTGCAGCGCCTTGGCTGCTGGTTGCGGAGCATAATGCTCGGGCCCGGCACCCAGCCAGAAGACGGTCTCGCCGAGCAGGGATTGGGCGCGGGCAATGCACTCAGCATCCTCCCCCTCCAGCCAGATCAGGCGCCGCTCACCGGCGCGGGCCAGCGCCTCGCGCAGCAGGGTGACCTCTTGCAATGTCATGAAGCTTGGCTGTCAGCCGGTTTGCGGGGCTCGAACATGCGATCTCCCATCTGATCGATAAAGGTGTGGGCCTTCTGCACCATGAAACGCTCGGCATCGGCCGGATTGGCAAACAGATCGGAGCGGATGAAACGGTGGGTTTGCAGCACGCCGTCCAGCTCCTTGGTGATACGCCCTGCCAATCGGTACTGACCCCCTTCCGCCATGGGCTCCGGATAGATGAGATAGCCGGCATATTCGGTGGGAGTGACTTCCGGCGCCTTGGTCGGCTCGCCCCCGAACAGGGCACTGAACAGTTTCTTGAGCATGGTGATCTCCTCTGGTTGCCAGCATTGTCCCCAAGGGGTTGCACAGTGGCAAGCAGGGGATCTTATTACCAATGGTTATTTGCACTACGAACCATTCTCATTTAGATTTCATCTCATTCCACAAGAGGTGACCATCATGTACGTCTGTTTGTGCCGCGGCATCACAGATACCCAGATCCGCAAAGCGGTGCAGTCAGGTAAAAGCGAATTCCGCCAGCTCAAGCAGTCGCTCGAGGTGGGCGCCCAATGTGGCAAGTGCGTGCGCATGACCATGGAGATCATCGCCGCCGAGCTCGACAAGCTGGAGCAGGAGCAACCCGTGCTCTACTACGAAGTGGCGTGATCCGGACACCTCTTTTCTGATGCGACCCGCCAACAGGGTCACCCCTTTTCTCAGGCGAGCTGGCTCGCCAGACCTCTTGTTGTCACTTTTCTGGACTAAGCTCTAACGATCGGAGCCTCAGGCACGAACCAAGGAGCACTGTCGATGAAAGGAGATCCCAAGATCATTGCCCACCTCAACAAGGTGCTGGCCAATGAGCTGATTGCCATCAACCAATACTTCCTGCACGCCCGCATCTACGATGACTGGGGCCTCAAGGCGCTCGGGCACAAGGAGTATCACGAGTCTATCGATGAGATGAAACACGCCGACGAGCTGGTCAAGCGCGTGCTGTTTCTCGAAGGGCTGCCCAATTTGCAGGATCTGGGCAAGCTGCGCATCGGCGAGACCGTCGAAGAGATGTTGCGCTGCGACCTCTCGCTGGAGATGGATGCCATCCCCGACCTCAAGGTAGCCATCGCCTACGCCGAGTCGGTGCAGGACTACATCAGCCGCGACCTGTTCCAGGAGATCCTGGAGGATGAGGAGGAACACGTGGACTGGCTGGAGACCCAGCTAGACCTTATCGATCGCATCGGGCTGGAGAACTACCAGCAGTCGCAACTGCACCATGGTTCATCCTGAATAGTTATGGCATGAAAAAACGGTTAAAAAACCCGCTCAGGCGGGTTTTTTAATGTCTGGCTGCATAGCTTTTCACGCCACTTATCAGCATGAAAAATAAGCGTATTTTTGCTATTCAGATCGCAAAAACAGACGCTTGGGAGTTGCACTATTGGGGCCCCTCACAGGGACATACAATAACAACATGTGAAAGGACTACATCATGCACTTCCTACCCAACAAGCTCGCGCTAGCCTGCGCCATTGCCCTGTCTCTTGCCGCCTGCAATGACAACAGCTCGAACGCACCTGCAGATCCCGCAGCCACCAAGGCATCCCTGATGCAGACCATGGATGAAGCCCTGCGAGAGAGCCAGTCGCTCGACCCCTACGGTTTTGCCATCGATGCCACCAGCATCGCCAAGCGCAAAGCACTCGACAGCTCACTGCTCCAACGACTGAATGCTCTGGATCCCACGGTGCTAAGTGAGCGGGATCGGCTGTTCTACGACATGATCCGCTGGGACTTGCAGATCAATCTTGAAGGATACGATTTACCCCAATCCCAGATCCCGATCCATCACTTCCGCAACCGCGTGGTGGATCTGGCAGATGACGTCGGAGCAGCCCCTGCCAGCGGCAAAGCGGCTCGCACCGTCAGCAGTGGCTTCGACTATTTCGAGCACAGCTCGGCCGACAGGGTCACGCCGGGTGATGGAGCATGGCGACGGGATCTCGACCGTACAGACACAGCGCCGGCACTTGCAATGGCAACTCGAGCAAAGACAACAATGACCCCGCAGGCCTGGTATCAGGAGCACCTCACCTGGCTCAAGGCCTATAACGGCTACCTTGCCGAGGTGAAGCACCAGTTCGAACTGGGCAGCGCTCAGGGCAACACCCTGCCGGACGAGCTGGTGGACCGGCTGCTGGCCCAGCTCAACAGCAAGCTGGATGGGGAGGCGATCGCCGGCGCCTATCTCGGCTGGCAGCAACTGCCGGGAGAGGCGGACGAGGCGCTGCGCAGCGAGTACAAGGGGGTGCTGGACAGCATCAACACCCGCTATCTGGCGCTGCGCGACTATCTGGATTACCAGCATGGCGGCGCCTATGCAGTGCGCTTGGGTAGTGGCGAGTGTGACGACGGTTTCTGTGGCATGACCAACGGGCGAGACTGGTATCGCTGGCTGCTGAAGAAGCACACCACCACCGACATGACGCCGGAGCAGGTGCATGCACTTGGGCTGAGCGAGGTGGAGCGGATCTTCGGCGCCATGGTCAAGGTGTGCCATACCGTCGGCAAGTGTGACAGCGACGATGTGGCTCAGAGCAAACAGAGCGGCCAGATTTACGCCTTCTTCCGCTATCTGAACGAGCCGGCCTTCTTCTACCAGAACCCGCTGGCGGTCTGGTCCGCCGGCCTCAACCCGGACAATGCAGCCGGTGCGACCCTGAGCGGGCCGCAGCAGCAGGCGCTGGCCGAACATGAGCGGGCACTGCAGGAGTACAATACCTTCAAGAGCAAGGCGGCGCTGGTGCTGCCTGACTTCTTCGATGCCGAGCGTACCATTCCCAAGCTGGATTACGAGGTGGTGCCCGTCTCCTATGAAGATGCGCCATACGGCGGGGTGGCCTGGTATCAGGACGGCAACCCGCAGACCGGCCGCAAGGGGCTGTTCTTCCTCAACACCTACTACCCCTATGGTCTGCAGAGCTGGAACATCAGCACCCTGCTGGCCCACGAGGCGGCGCCGGGCCACCACTTCCAGATCACCATCGCCCAGGAGCTGGCCGCCAAGGATCCCGACTTCCCGCAGTACGTGGCGAACGCCTCCTACACCGCCTATGCGGAGGGCTGGGCGCTCTACACCGAATACCTGGCGGATCACGACATGGGGCTCTATCAGGGGCGCGGTCTCTATGATCCGGCGGTGGGGGACGTGAAGGTCGAGGGATCGTCCGCCTTCAACAACCAGCTGCAGTACTTCGGCCGCCTCAACGAGGAGATGCTGAGGGCTATGCGGCTGGTGGTGGATACCGGTATCCACTGGTATGGCTGGAGCCACGACCAGGCCGTCAGCTACATGAAGGAGAACTCGGCGCTGGGAGCGGGGGACATCAGCTCCGAGGTGCCGCGCTACATGGCCTACACCGGCCAGGCAACCTCCTACAAGGCAGGCCAGCTGGCGCTGATCCGGATGCGGGAGTCGGCAGAGCAGGCACTGGGCGGAGACTTTGACCTCAAGGCGTTCCACCACCATGTGCTGGAATACGGCATGTTGCCCATCTCGGTGCTGGAGCAGAAGAACAAGCAGTGGATTGAACAGTCGAAGTGATCACAGTTACGGCGCCCGGCAAGGCAACGGGCGCCGCTTTCGATTAGGATACGGCTCTCTTCCAATAACAATGCTACGGACGATTTCCATGGAACAGATTGCACGCGAGATGGCACCCCACAAACGGGTGGCACTGGTGGCTCACGACAACATGAAGACCCCTCTGCTGAACTGGGTAATGCGCCGCAAGGAGGAGCTCAAGCTCCACCATCTCTATGCGACCGGCACCACCGGCACCATGCTCGGCAAGAAGGCGCAACTGCCCATCACCTGCCTCTTCTCCGGCCCCATGGGGGGCGACCAGCAGCTCGGCGCCCTGATCGCCGAAGGGAAGATCGATGTGCTGATCTTCTTCTGGGATCCCCTCAATGCGGTGCCCCACGATCCGGACGTGAAGGCGCTGCTCCGCCTCGCGGCAGTCTGGAACATCCCGGTCGCCACCAACGAAGCGACCGCCGACTTCATCATGGACAGCCCCCATATGCGGCAAGCGTTCAGCGTACAGATCCCGGATTACGCCGGTTATCTGAAGGCACGCACCGAGTGATCGGCTAACCCGTGATGCAAGAGGGCCGCAACAAGCGGCCCTCTTTTATTGGGAAAATGAATCAGCCAGGGACACAAACCGGCGCCGGCTTATAGCGCCCGGGCGAGAATGCGTGCCACCCGATCCGGGTCGATATCCTGCTGCTCCCCGAGTGCGGTGCGCCCCACCCGCTTGAGGTTGGAGCAGACCGCCGGAATGCAGCTTTCGCTGAGGCCATAGTCGGCAAGCCGGGTCCCCAGTCCCATCTTCTGGAAGAATTGCTCGGTGCGGATAATCGCCTCCTCGATGCGCAGGGCCTTGTCCTCGCGGGTCGAATGCCACACCCGCTCGGCAAACTGGGCCAGCTTGTCCTGCTTCTGGCTCGCCCGCTCACGCAGCAGCGAAGGGAGCACCACCGCCAAGCTCTGGCCGTGGTCGAGCCCGTAAAGCGCCGTCAGCTGATGGCCGATGGCGTGGGAGGCCCAATCCTGCGGCACTCCGCAACCGATAAGGCCGTTGAGCGCCAAACTGGCCGCCCACATCAGATTGGCCCGCACCTGATAGTTGGTCGGCTCCGCCAGCGCCCTGGGGCCATTCTCCACCAGCACCTGCAGCAGCCCCTCCGCCAGTCTGTCCTGCACCTCGCCACCCACCGGGAAGGTGAGGTACTGCTCGGCGATATGGACGAAGGCATCCACCACCCCGTTGCCGGTCTGGCGCGGCGGCAGACTGTAGGTGGTCGCCGGATCGAGCACCGCAAATTGCGGCTGCACCAGCGGGCTTCTGAAGGAGATCTTCACATCCCCCCGGCTCACCACCGAGGTGGGATTGCTCTCGGAGCCGGTTGCCGGCAGGGTCAGCACGCAGCCCATCGGCAGCGCCTTGTGCACGCTCGCCTGCTTGCCGCAAATATCCCAGGGTTCATCCCCCTCGTAGCAGGCGGCCGCCGCGACAAACTTGGTGCCATCCACCACGGAGCCGCCACCGACCGCCAGCAGGAAGTCGATGCGCTCACGCTTCACCAGCGCCACCGCCTCCATCAACAGCTCGTATCTGGGATTGGCGCCGATGCCGGAGAACTCCCGCCACGTCACCCCTTCCAGCGCCCGGGTCAGCTGCTCATAGACGCCGTTTTGCTTGATGCTGCCGCCGCCGTAGAGCACCAGCAGCCGGCTGCCGGGCGGGATCAGTTCGGGCAGGCTGGCGATCTGCCCCTCGCCGAAACAGATGCGGGTCGGATTGGCATATTGGAAGTTGTACACGGCGGACTCCTCGACTGGCTCAATGCGCGAACATTGTGCGCCTGCAGCCCCGCCAGGTCAAAAACGGGAGCTGGCTATCAAAATGGAGATTGCCGGTCTTGGCCGAGGCATTTTCAGGCATGGCTCTGCTATGGTCTGTCAGGAGGGCGGGCAGCACCTTGGCAATCAGGCTTCCCATCACTTTCCCATCCTGCTGCCCCCGTCACGGTTATCCACTCCCTCGCCATACAGGAAGGTCTGAAACATGAAACTGAAGCATGCATGGATTGCAGGTCTGTTTACCCTCTCGACCACGCTGGCTCAAGCCGCCGAGATCACCACCGAAATCGCCTCAACCCCGGGGCAGGCCAGTCTGGTTGAGGCGGTCACGGCGAGTGCCACCGTGACCGCCATCGATATGGAAACCCGCAAAGTCACTCTGAAAAACGCAGAAGGCGAAACCTTCGATATCTTTGCTGGCGAACAGGTTGCCAATCTGCCGAACATCAAGGTCGGGGACAAGGTCGCACTCAAGTATCTGCAGATGCTCGATATAGAACTACTGAAAGGCACCGCCGGCATAAGAAAACGGATAGTAGAAGTGGATGGCGAACGCGCCGGAGCAGACCAGAAACCGGGGGCCGGTGTCGGCATGAGAGTAACTATTTATGCCGATGTCATCGGGCTGGACAAACAACAGCAGACCGTCACCGTCAGGGGGGTGGATGAGACCATGACCATCAAGATCAACAACCCGGAGCAGTTTAATCTGGTCGCAGAAGGTGATCAGCTCAAGGCGGTCCAAACCAAGGCTATCGGGATCGGCATAGTCGCTACCGAGTAGTCCCGTTCAGGCCGCATCGGCACACTGGCACATCACTCGTTAACAACATGCATCTATACAAAGCGGGAGGCAATATGGCCTCCCGCTGTTCATGATCCAGCCTATTCACTCCATCCACAATGCCGGGCAAGATCTTGCCTCTTCTCAACCGATTTGCCGACCAAATCGGTACGCTGCTGCCACTCTATTTCTGACCGGTCAGGCGACCCATCGCCTCTTTCAGCATCGCCTCTTTCTGCTCGTTGAGCGGCTTGCTCTGCTCCGCCCGCTCTTCCGGCGTCAGCTTCTTGTTATCGGCGATGGTCTTGAGCTTCTCTTCGATCTCGTTGAACTTCTTGCGATCGAAACCGAGCGCCTTGTCCACCAGTTGCTGCACCACGCCCCCCTTGTCGGAGCTCATATCCAGCGCCGGTGGCAACTTGTTGTTCTTGGCCAGATGTTCGTAGGTCAGCACCTGCTGGGCCTGGCCGGTCATGCGCTGGGTGGAGAGGCTGACCATCTCCTCCCAGCCACCGCCCTGACCGCCGCTACTGGCACTGTTGAGGGTAGCGAGGGCGCGGTTGTTGGAGGCGCTCTGGGCAAGCTGCTGGCTGTAGGGTTTGATATCCATGGGGGCTCCAATTCAGTGCGCATCTGCGGCAATGGGCACAGGCTGATCCGGTCACATGGGGCGTCATGCCCCACCATTATCAATGAAACCAGCAAGTTACAGGCCAACTTGTCAGATGGTGCAAGATCCCGCGCTATGGCGGATCTCACCACGCCCCACACGCAAGGCTGGCGTCAGAATCATGACTCATCTGCTGCCAGCTCACGCTGTTTTGGCACATTTTGCCGTCCACGCGCCACGATGCCAGAGAAAAGTCAGGAACCGCAGCTCGATCACAAAATAAACAACCACTCAGGAATACAATTTTGGCGCACATCACAACCAGCCAGCCGTGTCATGGATGATCTGTTCGAAAAACCAATAACAGGCAGACCAATCTGTCGTGCTCACTCCGCTGCCAGTTCGGAGTTGCAGCCTCCTCACACCTCATCCCCTCGTCTGACTCTCACTCACCGCAACCCTTCGGGTACACCTATGAAAAAACACACTTTGAGTCTTCTCTCCGCCACCCTGCTCACCCTGCTTTGCACCAGTGCCGACGCCTGTACCGGCCTTATCGTCGGCAAGGCAGCCAGCGCCGACGGCAGCGTGATGATCGCCAGAAACGAGGATTTTGGCGTCAACAACTGGAACAAGTACCTCGCCTTCCGGCCCGCGCAGCAGAACGAGGGCAAACGCTGGAAACTGGGCAACGGGCTGGAAGTGCCGATGCCCAAGGCGTTCTTAGCCTACTCCGCCATCCACGACTGGGATGCAACCAGCAGCGACCCAGCAGGCAAATATTATGAAGAGCGCGGCATCAACGAGTTCAACGTCGCCATTTCGGCCACCACCAGTGCCGAGGTCAACGACAAGGCCCAAAAAGCCGATCCGCTGATCGAGAAGGGAGTAATTGAAGCCATCATCCCGACCCTGATCCTGCCGCAGGCCAGGACGGCCAAAGAGGGGGTCGAGCTGCTTGGCCGCTATGTGGAGCAATATGGCGCCGGTGAGGGCAACAGCCTCTATCTGGCGGATGTGAACGAGGCCTGGCTGATGGAGATCGGCTCCGGCCACCACTGGATCGCGGTACGGGTGCCGGACGACAGCTACGCCATGGTGGCCAACGGCTTGCGCATCCACGGCGTCAATCTCGACAGCGCCGATGTGCTGCACTCGCCCAAGCTGCTGGAGTTCGTGCGCGAGCACAAACTGCTGGATAACGCCGACCCGAAAGAGTTCAACTTCGCCAAGGCGTTCGGAGTGATTGCCGATCCCTACAACGTGGATCGGGAGTGGCTCGGCCAGAACATGCTGACGGCCTCCCACAAACAAGCGACCCGGCAGGCGCAATATCCGCTCTTTATGAAACCAGATGCCCCCATCGCCGTGCCGGACGTGGCCAAGGTGCTGAGCGCCACCTATGACGGTACGCCGCTCGCGGGCAAGGCGGAGCGGCCGATCCGCGTCGATCGCCAGCTCGAATCCCACGTCATCCAGCTGCGCAAGGAGATGCCCAAAGAGCTGCAGGGATTGATCTGGCAGAGCTACGGCGTGCTGGCCGAATCTGTGATGGTGCCGCTCTACAACACCCTGGAATCCTACCCCCTGCCCTATCGCACCGGCAGCGACAGCTACTCCGATGATTCCGCCTACTGGCAGTTCCGCAGCCTGACCGCGCTGGCCAGCGCGGATCCGGACAAGTACCTGCCGCTGCTGCGCGGCGTCTGGAGCAAGGAGAGCAGCAAGCTTTACAAAGAGGTGGCCCTGCTCGACAAGAGCCTGAAGCAGGCCTATGCCAGCGACAAGGCTACCGCCATCGGGCTGGCCGCCGACTACTCTTATGGCCAGTTGGAGCAGACCTATCAGATGGCCAAAACGCTGCGCTACAAGCTGATGACGGATCTCACCAAGCGCACCGAGAAGAAGTATTCGCCGGAGGAGTTCAAGAAGATCATGAGCCTGTGACCGGCTCGCCAACGCAAAGAGGCTCCCACGGGAGCCTCTTTCGTTTCAGCCAATCCTGCAATCAGCGACGGCTGATATTGAGCGGGCCGAAGGTCTGCGCCACCGGCATGATCTCGATGCTGTTGATGTTGACGTGGGCCGGTTGCTGGCTGACCCAGAGCACGGTATTGGCGATATCTTCCGGCTGGATCGCCTCCACCCCCTGATAGACGGAGGCCGCCTTGGCATCATCACCGTGGAAGCGCACGTTGGAGAACTCGGTGCCGCCGCACAGGCCCGGCTCCACGTTGGTGACGCGGATGGCGGTGCCCGCCAGATCGGCACGCAGGTTGAGGCTGAACTGCTTCACGAACGCCTTGGTGGCGCCGTAGACGTTGCCGCCCGGATAGGGGTAGGTGCCGGCGATGGAGCCGATATTGATGACGTGACCGCGATTGCGCGCCACCATGCCCGGCAGCAGCAGGCGGGTGAGCAGGGTCAGACCGCTGATGTTGGTGGCGATCATCTGCTCCCAATCTTCCAGATCCGCCTTGTGGGCCGGCTCCAACCCCAGCGCCAGACCGGCGTTGTTGACCAGCAGATCCACCTCGCTCCACTCGGCTGGCAGAGCAGCGATGGCAGCGCGGGTGGCCGCCTTGTCTTGCACGTCGAACGCCAGCGGCAGGAACTGCTCGCCCAGCTCGTCGGCCAGCGCGGCCAGCCGCTCGGCGCGGCGACCGGTACCGATCACCTTGTAGCCCGCCTGCACCAGCTGGCGGCTGATGGACTCACCAAAACCGGACGAGGCGCCCGTTACCATTGCTATCATCTGAACCTCCATTATCTCAACCGATATTGTTATTTATGTTGTTGAAACCAATCTGATTTATTCATCGCTCAATTCACGTCCGGTCGCCTTGCGCCAGACAAACACCGCCAGATGGAGCAGAAAGAGTGCCGAGCCACCCAGCGCAAACAGCAGGGCGGTGAGGGCGTTGACCGAAGTGTCGGCGCCACACCACCACCAGACCAGCCAGCCGACCATGCCGATGGCAAAGGTCTGGCCGGCACAGAGCGGGCAGCGCCCCAGCTTGGCCCTGATGGCGGTGGCAAGACAGTTGTCGCAGCTCATCTTGCTCCTCGATGTTGCTCGTTCAACATGATCAGTTGGCCTGCGAAGACAGCTTGCGCGCCAGAGTGCGAGCCACTCTGCGCCGCTCACGCTCATCGTCGCTCACCAGCGGCAGCACCAGTCGGTGGGCGTGCTGGTCGCGGCCATAGTAGTCCGCCAGCCGCTGCTGGGGACGAAATCCCAATCCCTGATAGAGCGCCAGCGCCTCTTCGTTGGCGTCCCCCACTTCGAGGCGAATCGCCCCCCAGCCAGCGGCCTTGCCCTCGCGGATCACCTGCTCCAGCAGACGCCGCGCCCAGCCCAGACGACGCACCGTCCAGCGGATAGCCAGCGCCTGAATGACCAGCCGATCCCAGCCTCTGTGCTCCAGCAGGCAGAGATAGCCCATCAGCTGATGTTTCTCGTCCAGCAGTAACAGGGTGCGCCCCTTGGCGTGGGCCAGCAGATAGTGCCAGCGGCTGCGGCCAAAGGCGACTTCGGGGGGAAAACAGTAGCGTTCCAGATTAACGATGGCGCCCAGATCATCGGTTCGGGCCGCACGTACGGTCAACACGGGGAGTCCTTGTTCAGTTATTTATCCTCAGCACCAAAAATGCGACTTGTATCACAAGTTACCAAGGCGTCATATTAGGCACTGTAACCTCTTGTTTCCCCTCGCGCCATTGTCGTGCTTGTCGGTGCATCGAAGCCCACTGGGGATCCTGCCTGTTCAGGCAGTCTGATCTGTGGAGCCGAAAATATGAGTACCTATGTCATCGTCGAAGAACTGGGCGACTGGCCTTGCCATGCCGATTATCTGCTGACCGCCCGCACCTATCTGCAACATGGCGTGCCGACCACCGGCGGCCGACCCCGCATCATCAACCTCTGCCGCAATCTGGAACACCTGAGCGCAGGCTACTACTGCTCGCTGCTGGCCCAGGCACGCGGCCACCACTGCCTGCCGGGTCTGCAGGCCATCAGCCGACTGCAACCCCAGCAGCCACCGGCCAAGCTGTGGCGCAAGGCGCAAGGGTGGCTGGCCCAGCAGAGCGAGGATCGGATTAGAGTGCGCGCCATCTTCGGCCAGTGTGAACAGAGCGAGCTGGCGGGGCTGGCCCGCTACTACTATGGCCTGAGCCAGCTACCGCTGCAGGAGCTGACCCTCAAGCGCGGCCGCCACGGCTGGTCGGTGCGCCAGCAGCAGAGCCTGTCGCCGCTGGAGCTGAGCCCAAGCGAGAAAGAGTTGATGCTGCACCACGCCCAGGCGCTGGTGGGCTCCGGTGATGAGGAGCAGGCGGCGCCGCTCTATCAGCTCGCCATTCTGGTGGATCCCGATGACGGCCGTGCCAGCAGTGACTGGCTGGCGCTGGAGCGCTTTGTCCGGGCTGCCGCCGTCCAAGGCATACGGGCCGAGATCCTGCCACCATCGGCCATCGAGCGGCTGCCGGAATTCGACACCCTCTGGCTGCGTGCCGAAACCGCAGTCGGCCACTACACCTTCGAATTTGCCCATCGCGCCGAACAGCTCAAGATGCCGGTGATCGACAGCTCCCGCGCCATCCTCGCCTGCAGCAACAAGCTCTATCTCTACGAGCTGATGGTGCGCAGCGGCGTGCCCATGCCGCCCACCATGGTGGTCACCCGCCGCGGCCGCCACCATGTGGATGAGCTGGTACAGCGGCTCGGCCTGCCGCTGATGGTGAAGGTGCCCGACGGGGCACAGGGGCGCGATCTCGCCATGGCCAGCGACGAGCAGCAGCTGGCCCGCCTGCTGGACGAGGGGCTGGGCCGCTCCGCCCTGCTCTTGGTGCAGAGCCGGATCCCCGCCGAGTTCGACTGGCGCATCGGCTTTCTCGATGGCTCGCCGCTGTTCGCCTGCCGCCGCTACCGGCCCGAACCGGGCAACCGCATTCGCCGCCGCAAGCACCCCCTCGACATGAGCCGCATCGAGGCGCTTCCGCTTAACGAGGTGCCGGAGCGGGTGCTGCAGACCGCCCGCCGCGCAGTGCATCAGCTCGGCAATGGCCTCTACGGGCTCGATTTGCGCCAGCAAGGGCGTGACTGCGTGCTGCTGGAGATCGTCGACAACCCCTGGATCCGAGGCGATATCGAAGACAAGGAGGCGCAGGATCTCTACGAGCGACTGGCCCGCGCCTTCCGCCAGCGGCTGGAAAACCGGGGCCAGACCACCGCATAACCCGCCATGACTTTGTCGCTCACAATGACAGAGAGGGCCCCGCGATGGGGCCCTCTCTCATATCAAAGCGTGCTGTGGCTGACTTATTGCAGACGCAGGAAACGCCCGCTCAAGGGCGGTATCTCCACCGTCACACTGCTGCCGCCGATGGCCAGACTCTCCCCGCTTTGCAGATCCACCAGCGCGCTACCGCTGCGCAGTTTGCCCGCCGGCAGGTTGTAGCTGAGCGCCGTGGTGGAGAGGTTGAGCAGGTAGACTATCTGCTCCCCCGCCGTCTGCTTGATGTCACCATAGAGGCTGCCATCGGCCACCAGTTTGACTCGCGCTCCCTGATAGAGAGCGGGGTGGGCGGCCCGCATCGCCAGTAGCTGGGCGAGCCACTCTTTCAGCTCGGCCTGTTCGCTACTTGGCACAAAGCCGGTGACAGCGGGCACCTTGCCGTCGCTGCGGGCCACATGATCGTCGCACAAGCCCTGCGCTGCGCAGTCACCACCAACCTTGGCGGCAAAGCCCGGCACCTCGTCGCCAAACTCCTCGCCATAGTAGAAGGTGATGGGGCCGGAGCGAGCCGCCATAAAGCTGAAGGCCGCCTTGTGGCGCTGCCAGTACTCGGCCGACTTGAAGTTGCCGCGTTCCAGCAGATCGCCAAAACGCACCAGATCGTGGTTGCCCAGCATCAGATTCGGCATGGCGTGATTCGGGTAGTTCTCCACCTTGTTCCAGCTGGCGTCGAGCACGCTGGCCCCCTGCCCGCCCTTGCCGGACTCCTCCACCGCCAGCGCCTGCACGATGCCGTAGCGCAACGGGAAGTCAAAGGCCGAGGAGAGCGCCGGATTGTCGCTGCTGCCGTAAGCCTGGGCGCGAATATCGTCAGCCCCCTTCCACACCTCACCCACCATGTAGCCAAGGGTGCCCCACTGCTGACCGGCCGCCTTGCGCGCCGCGCTGGCCTGCTCCACCTCGCTGCGAATAGCGCGCCAATCATCCAGCCCAAGCTGATAGGCCTGATCGAGGCGCCAGCCGTCGATGCCGTACTGCTCTACCCAGTAGCGGGCTACCTCCTTGAAGTAGGCGAGGCTCTCCGGCTTGCTGTAATCCACCAGCTGGCCGGGATAACCCGCACCGCCGCTGGTGAGGGCTGGCAGACGCCCCTCTGGCGAGGGCTTGCTCACCCCCACCTTGTTGACGTGGCCAAACACCCCGTCGAGGAAGACATAGAGGCCACGCTGGTGCGCCCCGTCCACCAGCTGCTTGAGCTTGGCATTGCTGCCAAAGTTGGGGTCCACGGTGAAAAAGTCGCAGGCGAAGTAGCCGGTGGCATCGAGCTTGTTATCACCGCCTTGCCCCGCGCAGGAGTCGAACACCGGGGTGAGCCAGATGGCGTTGACGTTGAGATTCTTGATGTGGTCGAGGCTATCGATGATCCCCTGCAGATCGCCGTTGTGCTGGGAGGGGCCATAGCCGACGCCGTAGTTGGCGCTGCCGTCACCATCGGCAAACGACTCCACCATCACCTGATAGATGCGCAGGTTGCAGGCGGGTTGATCGTCGCCATAGCAGGCACGACTGGCCGTCGCGACCGGAGGGTGGGTGACCGGCGGATTGACTACGGGGGGAGAGCTCTCCCCGCCTGAACTACCGCTGCCGCCGCAAGCCGCAAGTAACAGGGCGGCCCCGAGCAGGCCGCCATAGCGTAACGTTCCCTGTTTCATTGTTATATTCCCGCTGTGAGAGCAGGCGTCTGATACGCCTGTTTTCCACCATGATAGCGAGGCTCACACAGCGGTGTCTGTGACTGAAAACGTTATCTGACTCAACTGGTTAGAGCACCCCTGCCGAGGCAAACCGGTAGTTGAACGAGAGCCAGTAGGAACGACCCGGCTCGGGGATACGGCCGCTCTGCTCGTAGCCCAGCCCTGCCTGACTGGCATGTACCGACTTGGAGAGGTGCTCGTAGTAGAAGGTGTCGAACAGGTTGTCTACCCCGGCCGAGAGTTGCCACCCTTTGGCAAACTGCCAGGCGCCGCTCAGGTTCATGGTGAAGAAGCCCGGAGTCTCACCCTGATCCTGACCCGCAACGGTACCGGACCAGAGATCTACCCGATCCTGCGCCGCCACCGCGCGCCCCAGCAGGGTAAAGCTCAGCGCCTCGTCCGGCTGCCAGCCCAACGCCAGCTTGCCATCAAGCGGCGGCATCTGGGCCAGCGGCTTGTTGTCGCTCTGGTTTTCGCCATAGACCACCGCCAAACCACCATCGAGACGCCACTGCTCGGCAAACTGCCAGCGCCCCTCCAGCTCGCCACCCCGGGTCTGGGCATCGATATTGCGCACCTTGTTCGACTTGCTGTTGTAGAGCAGGTAGTCCTTGATATCGGCGCTAAAGAGGGAGAGGGTCAGGTCCAGCTCGCGACTGCGCAAAGCCAACCCCGCATCCCACTGGCGACTGCGCTCCGGGTTGAGGGTGAACGGGGTACTGTCCTTGCTGCGCTCCCAGTAGTCCGGCGCCCGCTCTGCCTGCCCCCAGGCCAGATAGCTGGACCAACGGGGCGACCACTGATATTCGTAGCGGCCAAACCCGCTGTTAAGACTCAGGGTATCACTGTAGAGGGTCTGTTCACCGGCGCCATAGCGGGTGGTCTCGACCCTATCCTGACGGTAACCGCCCTTGTAGCTGTGAGCCCCCTGCTGACGACCCAGTTCGGCGAAGCCGCCCTGCTGCTCGAAACGCAGGGTGCGCTGGCGATCCTTGGTGGCATAGTCGACCCCACTCCGACTGCGGTGCTGATCCCGGTTGCTGTCGAGCCCGGCGGTCAGCAACCAGTCGGCTGGCAGAGCGATGTCGTTGGCCCAGCGCCCGCCGGTATTGCGGCGATCCGGGTTGGAGAGCATCTTCATGCCGCTGTTTTGCCGCAGGCTGAAGTTGTCCATGATGTGGTCTATGTAGTTGTCCCACAGGGTCAGCTCGCTGCGCTGCCAGTGAGTGGTGATCTGCTCCTGCTTCAGCTTCAGCCCGAAGGATTCGCGATCAAGCATGGGGCCATCCATGGTGCGATCCGCATAGGCGGCGCGGGCGTTGCTGCGCTCGGCGGTGAGTTCCAGCCAGGTGTGCTCCCCCGGCGTCCAGCCCAACTGGACAGTGCCGTTCTCGCGGCGATAGAAAGATCGCACCTTGTTACCGTGACCATCGCGGTAATCGTCGCTGTCGGAGTGGGTGAACTGACCGCGCAGATAACCGTCGGTCGAGCCCGCCGTCATATCGACCATCTGGTCATCGCGGCCGAAGCTGCCAAAGAGGGCCGAGGCATCGGCCTTGAGACCCGGTGCGGTGAACTCGGGCCTGTCCCGCTCGAACAGCACGGTTCCCGCCAGGGTGGCCCCCTGCTCCAGGGATTGCGGCCCCTTCAGTACCCGGATCCGGTCAAAGGATTGGGGGAACACATAGGCCGTGGGCGGGTCCATCCGGCCACCACAGCCACCGGCCAGCATGCCGCCATCCATCTGCACGTTGAGGCGGGACATCCCCATCCCCCGCAGCACAGGGTCGCCACCGAGCCCCCCTTTGCGCACCATGCTCATGCCGGTGACATTCTTCAGATAACCGGCACCGTCGGCAGCGGGCATGGGGGAACCGGGCTTCTTGGGATCCAGTATCACTTCAAGTGTGCTGGCGGGGCGGGTTGCCACCACCACCATGGGATCCAGCTGTTGCACCGATTCCTGACCGGTAGCGCCGTGACAGGCGAGCCCACCCACCAGCAGGGCAAGGGGTGTGCGCATATGACAAGCCATACATTTTCCTTATGTATTTGTTTGTTTTGTTATTTTCATTCAACCAACCAAACCTTTCGGTAAGGGAAAGGTTTGCCATCTGGCCGCAAAAAAGGCCTGCGGCGCGAAAGCGGCAAGCCTCTGTCAGATGAAGCGAAAGCAAGTTGGCAAAATGTTGCGCAGGTTTTACCCAAGTTGGCTCAGAAAGGCAAACGGGCAAACATTCCAGTAACAGGAATCTGGCGTTGGCTCACAAAAAATGGGGATTAGCTGAAGGCTTCCCGCTCATCGATGGGAGAGATGAGGTGATAGACCTCATGAGCGGATAGCGTGCAGCCAACAGGCCACTCCAGCTGGTGGTGACGGTTGATGAAGACCCGGGCGCAGTGACGCTCGCTCTCCAGCTTTGCAAATAGCGGCTGGGTTCGCCAGGGGGTCAGATCCAGCACCCCCGTGGTGCCATCCGATAACACCAGAAACAGGCGCCACCCCCGCACATACTCGACATCGATAAAGACCGGCATCCCTTCGGCTCCGATTGAGATAATTCGCGGCAATTATAAACACCAGCGCTCCATCCATACACGCTGTGGCTCACATTTTACCCAGCAGATTATGCTGTGCTCATTAGTGGCGCGACATCACATTTTTAGATGATAAATGTGTTAATGCCGACTTTTAACAAACTTGAATGCAACCTTAACCAATTCGATCTGTCATAACCTCACAACAACTAAAAAAACGTCTGTGGACAGACGTTTACAGTCTCATTCAGGAACAAACATGACAACTCTAAAACAGCGACTCGGCCCGTTCTGGCCCTTCGCCGTCTTCTGCGCGCTCGCGCTTTTCTCTCTCTCTTTCAGCCGAATCGCCCTCGGTCTCTGGCAACTGGAACGGGTCGATGCCGTGGCCGGTTGGCAGGAGATGCTGCTGCAAGGGATCCGGGTCGACTTTGCGACCCTCTGCTGGGTCTGGGGTGTCCCCGCCATGCTCACTCTGCTGTTGGCAGGCCCCCATGCCATCGGCCGAGGCTGGCTGCAACTGATGCGCGTCTGGCTGACCGTCGGACTCTGGCTGATGCTGTTCCTCGAGATCTCCACCCCCTCGTTTGTCACCGAGTATGGCGTGCGTCCCAACCGTCTCTATGTGGAGTACCTCATCTATCCGAAAGAGGTGTTCGCCATGCTGTGGGCGGGCCGCAAAGCCGAGCTGCTGCTGGCTGTACTCTTCAGTGGCGCCGTGCTGACCGGCGGTTGGTGGTTGAGCGGCCGTCTGGTGCGTGGCATCGGCTTCCCCCGCTGGTATCTGCGTCCGGCCTTCGCCCTGCTCATTCTGGCCATAGGTTTTCTCGGTGCCCGCTCCAGTCTCGGCCACCGCGCCCTGAACCCGGCCATGGTCGCCTTTGCCGAAGATCCGCTGGTCAACTCGCTCACCGTCAACTCCGCCTACTCCCTCTTCTTTGCCATCAAGCAGATGGGCGCCGAGGAGGATGCCGGCCAGTTTTACGGCGAGATGACGGAGCAGAAGGTGCTCGAAGTCATGCGCAAGGAGAGTGGCCGTCCGGCCAGTGATTTCAACTCCGAGCTGCTGCCCAGCCAGACCTTCAACCAGGCGAGCTTCCAGGGTAAACCGAAGAATCTGGTGATCCTGCTGCAGGAGAGTCTGGGTGCCCAGTTTGTCGGCTCCCTCGGTGGCCTGCCGCTCACCCCCAACATCGATGCCCTGTCGCAGCAGGGCTGGGCCTTCGAGCAGCTCTACGCCACCGGCACCCGCTCGGTGCGTGGTATCGAGGCAGTACTGACCGGCTTCACGCCAACCCCGGCACAGTCGGTGGTCAAACTCGGCAAGAGCCAGACCAACTTCTTCACCATCGCGGATCTGCTCAAACAGCGGGGTTACGACACCAGCTTTATTTATGGCGGCGAGAGTCACTTCGACAACATGCGCAGCTTCTTCCTCGGCAATGGCTTCACCACCATCGTCGAGCAGAAGGATTTCGACAATCCGGTGTTCAAAGGGTCATGGGGGGCCTCCGACGAGGATCTGATGGCCAAGGCCGACGAGACCTTCAAGGCGTTGCACAAGGAGGGTAAACCCTTCTTCAGTCTGGTGTTCAGCTCCAGCAATCACGATCCGTTCGAATTCCCGGACAAGCGCATCGAACTGTTCGAACAACCCAAACAGACCCGCAACAACGCGGCCAAGTATGCGGATTACGCCATCGGCGAATTCTTCAAGAGGGCGAAACAGTCCGAATACTGGCAGGACACCCTGTTCCTGGTCATCGCCGATCACGACAGCCGGGTCAGTGGCGCCAGTCTGGTGCCCATTCCCCGCTTCCATATTCCGGGGGTTATCGTGGGCGACGGTATTGCGCCGAGAAAGGATCCGCGCATCGTCAGCCAGATCGACATGGCACCGACCCTGCTCTCCCTGATGGGGATCAGTGCCGACTACCCCATGCTCGGCAAGGATCTGACGCGCATGCCCACCGACTGGCCGGGGCGCGCCATCATGCAGTACGACAAGAACTTCGCCCTGATGCGCGGCAAGGATGTGGTGATCCTGCAACCGGAGCGGGCGGCAGAGGGCTATGTCTACGACAATGCCAGCGAGAAGCTGACACTGGCGGCGCAGCCGGACGCTTTGAAAGAGGATGCCCTTGGTCTTGCCCTGTGGGGCAGCATGGCCTATCAGAAGAGTCTCTATCAGACGGCCAAGGATGAACGCACCGCCGCCAATTGAGCCGCCCGTGCTGATTCAGCCGATAGCAGAATGGAAAAAACCGCCAGCTGGCGGTTTTTTCCTTCTATTCATACTGTCAGCCCGCAGGCCGTTATGGCTGGGGAAAGCAGGGCAGGGAGCGGCTGAACTTGTGCTCGAATACCAGCGAGGTTTCGAGGTGCACCACCTCTTCGCGGGAGGTGAAGTGGTCAAAGACGAAGTTGCGCAGGTGCTCGGTATCGGAGACACAGAGGTGCACCAGAAAATCATCCTTGCCCCCCATGTGGAACAGACTGATCACTTCGGGCAGCGCCAGAATGGCATCGCGGAAGGCATCGATGATCTGACGGCTGTGGCGGGCCAGCTGCAGGGAGACCATGGCCTGAATGTGACCACCGAGGGCCTGATAATCCACTTCGCAGTGCGCTCCCTTGAGCACGCCATCCTGCTGCAGCTTGCGCACCCGCTCCAGACAGGTGGAGGGGGCAACACCGACCAGCGCGGCCAGATCCTTGTTGGTCATGCCCGCATCCCGAAACAGATGGGCCAGGATATCCAAATCCAGTTGATCCAGGTTTCTCATCTTAACTCCTTGAACCGCTCAATTTTTTAGACTCTGCCCGTAAACCGGGGCAAACACAACGGCCATTGACATCCCCCCTGCCCCGCCTATCCTTGGCGCCATTCACCGGTCGCAGCCCTGCGGCCACCACGCGAGGATCCGCCATGCACCCGTATCACCCCTTCTGGAGCCTTGAGGTTCCCCGTGTCGACGGTCAGCTGCTGCTGACCCCCTGCCCCGGCACCCAGCAGGTGCCGCTGACCCTGGCGCTCGATCAACTGCGGTTGGCCGGTGCCCACGGAGTAGTGACCCTGATGACGAGCGCCGAGTTGATCCGACTCGAACTGGCGCAGCTCGGCCAGCAGGTCGAGCACGAAGGGATGCGCTGGTTCCATCTGCCCATCGAGGATGATCTGGCCCCCGACACCGACTTCGAGGCTGCCTGGCAACAGGCGCTGCCGCAGCTGCGCGAGCTGCTGGGGGATGGCAAACATCTGGTCATCCACTGCAAAGGGGGCAGCGGTCGTACCGGTCTGGTCGCCGCCGCGCTGCTGATGACCCTCGGCCAGCCACAGCAAGAGGCGATGGCCGCCATCAAGGCCCACAGACCCAAGGCATTTACCCTGGCCTGCCACCGCCAGTGGCTCGACCAGCTGGCCGAGCGGCTGGCGCAGGGCGACTGACTACTTGCCTCCCTGGTCGTAGGTAAAGACCTTGCCGATATCTTCCACCCGATAGCTGGTGAGCTGATAAACGTAGTAGTTGAGCCAGTTGGCAAACAGCAGATGACCGTGGCTGCGCCAGCTGGCGCGCGGCGTCCGGCTCGGATCGTTATTCGGGTAGTAGTTGACCGGAATGGCTGGGTCGAGCCCCGCCGCCAGATCCCGCTGATACTCCCCGTCCAGCGTCAGGGCATCGTACTCCGGGTGCCCGGTGACAAACACCTGACGACAATCCTTGGTCGCCGCCAGATAGACCCCCGCCTCTTCTGACTCGGCAAAAATCTGCAAGTCGGTCTGGGCGCGGATCAGATCGCCATCAAATGCCGCATAGCGGGAGTGGGGCGCCACAAACTCGTCATCAAAACCGCGCAGCAGCGGCTCGTGCTCATCGAGGCGATGGTGGCGATAAACCCCGGAGAGCTTCTCGCCGTGGGTCTGCTTCTCCATACCATACAAGGCTTTCAGCGCCGCCTGCACCGCCCAGCAGAGGAACAGGGTGGAGGTGACATGCTGATGGGACCACTCGATGATCTCGACGATGCGCGGCCAGTAGACCACCTCCTCGAACTCCACCAGCCCGAGCGGCGCCCCTGTGATGATCATGCCGTCGTAGTTGTTGCCACGCACCTGCTCGAAGTCGTGATAGAAGTTCTCCAGATGGGCCTGCGGCGTGTTCTTTGACTCCCTGTCATCGATGCGCAGCAGATCCACATCCACCTGCAGCGGCGAGTTGGAGAGCATCCGCATCAGCTGGATCTCGGTCTCAATCTTCTTTGGCATCAGGTTGAGGATGAGCACCCGCAGCGGGCGGATGTTCTGGGTGACGGCCCGGGATTCCGTCATCACGAAGATGTTCTCCTGCCCCAGCACTTCGGCGGCGGGTAACTGATCCGGGATCTTGATCGGCATGCTTACTCCCTGTACTGCATCGGTAAATATGTCTGGACATCCAGAAGCCTATAATAAAGCTCTAGCCCTGTCATCAGATACCTTTTGTATTCACCCCCGCCTTTGACTAGCATACGGCTCAGTGTGTCTCCTGCTTCCAAGATAATGACCGGTATCAAGATTTCCGTAGATCGACTGCAAGTCGGCAACTATGTATCCCTGCCACTGGGGTGGCGCGAACACCCGTTCCTGTTTTCCAGCTTCAAGATCAAAAGTGAAGAAGAGATCGAGCTGATCCGCCGTCTCGGCCTGAAACTGGTCACCATCATTCCCGACAAGAGCGACGTTCCGCCCAAGCCCCTCAATCAGGTACAGCCTCAACCACAAGAGAGCGCAGACGCCGCCCAGCGCCAGGCTCAGATGCAGCAGGAGAAGGACCGCCGCATCGAGCAGTTGCAGCAGTATCGTCGCAACCTGCAGCAGTGCGAGAAACAGTTTCAGCAGTCGCTGGCCCAGGTGCGCAGCGTGATGAGCAAGATCCAGTCCCGCCCCCTCAATGCCATCGGCGAGGCGCAGGAGCTGGTCAACGCCATGACAGAACAGCTGCTCTCGGTGGACGAGATGGTGCTGCACCTGGTCTCCGACAGCGAGGATGGCAACAACCTCTACTTCCACTCCCTCAACGTCAGCGTGCTCAGCATGCTGCTGGCCAAGGAGTGCAACATGTCGGCCGACCAGATCCGCCATATCGGTATGGGGGCCCTGTTCCACGACATCGGCAAACTGAAGATCCCGAGCCAGATCCTGCGCAAGACCGAGCCGCTCACCAGGCCGGAGCAGAACCTGATGGCCCAGCACCCGCGCTACGGGCTGGATCTGCTCAATCTGGCCAAGGATTTCCCGTCGGAAGCGAAGGGGATCGTGCTGCACCACCACGAATATCTCGATGGCAGCGGGCCGGAAGGGCTCAAGGGCGGCCAGCTCGATCAGCTCACCCAGATGGTGTCGCTGATCAACGAGTACGATAACCTCTGCCACATGCAGGCCAAGGTGCCCTACTCGGCCCTGAGCGGCCTCTACAAGCAGCGCAAGGCCCAGTTCAATCCGGAGTACCTCAGCATGCTGATCCGGTTGATGGGGATCTATCCCCCCGGCAGCGTGGTGCAACTCTCCAACGGTCAGGTGGGGCTGGTAATGTCGGTCAACGCTTCCCGCCTGCTCTACCCCTCGGTGCTGGTCTACGATCCGCGCATTCCCCGTCAGGAAGCCGCCATCATCGACCTGCAGCAGGCCGAACTGTCGATCGCCAAGGTGATCCACCCCAAACGGCTGCCGCCCGCCGTGTTCGAGTACCTCAATCCGCGTACCCGGATCAGTTACTACTTCGAGCACAACAAATCCTGATTGTCTTGGCCCGAGGCCAACCGTAGTCACCCGTTTCACCCAAGGAGCCCGCCATGCGTATCGAGATCATCAGTACCGGAGACGAAATAGTGACGGGTCTGGTGGTGGATACCAACGCGGCCTGGCTCAGCGCTCTGCTGCTGGAACAGGGGTGGCAGGTGCGCCGTCGCCTGACGGTGGGTGACAACCTCGCTGACCTGAAAACGGTGCTGCAAGAGAGTGCCAGCCGCGCCGAGGTGGTGCTGGTGTGTGGCGGGCTCGGGCCCACCGCCGACGACCTCACCGCTCAGGCGGCAGCCGAGGCCTTTGACCAACCGCTCACCCTCTTCCCCGACTGGCTCGCTACCATCGAAGCGCGCTACGCCAGCCGTGGCCGCCCCATGGCACAAAGCAATGCCAAACAGGCATGGCTGCCACAGGGGTGCGAGCTCCTCGACAACCCGGTTGGCACCGCCTGCGGCTTTGTGGTGCGAAGTGGCCAGAGCCAGCTCTTCTTCACCCCGGGCGTGCCGTTCGAATTCAAGCAGATGGTACGCGAGCAAATTCTGCCGCGCCTCAAACAGCTGGCCGGGGCACAGATCGATACCGAGCTGCGTCGCTTTTACACCTTCGGTGTCTCGGAGTCGGCGCTCAGCGATATGCTGGATGCCGACCCCTGGCCAGCTGGTATTGAGCTGGGTTACCGCTCCTCCATGCCCCTTATCGAGCTGAAACTGATCGGCCACGGCGCCAGTACCGCTGACATGGAGGGTGCCGAGCGCCGACTGCTGGATACGATCCGCCCCTGGCTGGTTGGCAGCGGAGATACGGAACCGGCGCAGCAGATCCTCGCGCTGCTGCAAGGTAAACCGCTGGCTCTGCTGGAGGGAGAGAGTGGCGGCGCTCTGCTGGCACTTTGTCACGGCCATCCCCGGCTGGAGGCCAACTTCAGTACACAACTGGCCGATGAGCTGGCGCAACTGCCGACCGCCGATGCGGGCCTGCAACTGACCATAGGGCGAAAAGGGCCAGAGGGGGTGCCACTGCTGCTCAGCGCCGATGGAAAACACGTCGGTCAGACGGTCAAGGTCAGCCACCCCGACCCGGAGAGCCGCCGCAAGATCCTCGCCTTTGCCGCCCTAGACATGCTGCGCCGCCATATGCTGGGTGAGCCGGTACTCGGCGATTACCTCACCCTGGCCAGAACAGCCCAGCGCAGCTGATAAGAACCGCCATTCCCCTGCCAGCGACTCTATGTCGCTGGCGCTGCGATCCGTCTTTTCACTCCGTTTCCAAACAGCGCCCACATTTATCTGGCCGCCATCACCGATTTGACTTCAATTCATTGACCATTCAGAGGAAATATCTGAATACTGCCCACTCTCAGGGTTGGCGACTCGCTTTATTAATCATTGAGAGATTAAATGACAGTAGAGGAGCGAGCCGATCGCTCCGTTCTCATCCAGCAAGGAGATGCGGTGTTAAGCAAAGAGTGGTTGCTGCTATCAAGCGATATGGAACTGGTCTGCCTGCGGATTGCCGCCGGTCTCACCAAACCTGTCACGGAACAGGATGTGCAGGCTCTGCTGCTCGCTTCCAACTGTCGCCGCTATCAGCCGCTGCCCGAGGGGATCAAACAGGCCATCAGCCTGCTCAACACCCTGCTCACCAACCCTGCCGCCCCCGTCCCCGCCAACCCCATCCCTGTCGGCAAGCGTCAGGATGCCCGACTCGCCGTAATAGTGGAGAAGGATCGCATGAGCGCCATCGCCCAGATCACTGCCGACTGGGGGGGCAAGTATGTGACGCTGGAACAGCTGAAAGAGGCGATCGCCATCAGCGAAATCAAACAGGGGGTGAGTGAGCAACTGCTCACCGCTGCCATCCAGTCGGCCAAGGAGGCCGCCCCCGGCAGTCAGCTCAAGCTGGTGATTGCCAACGGCCAGCCAGCCGTCAATGGTCAGGACACTCGCTATGAGCGGCTGGTGGAGACCCCGGCCGAACGGATCCTCAAACCGCAGGAGTTGGGTCATGGCAAGGTCGACCTGCGGGATCTCGGCTCCATCGTCACCGTCAAGGCCGGCGCTCCGCTGATGCGCCGTCATCCGGCCACCGTCGGGGTGCCCGGTTTTACCGTAACCGGTCAGGACCTACCAGCCAAGGATGGCAAAGACAGTCCGATGAGTGCTGGCGAGGGTACCTTTATCTCCCCCGACGATCCCGACCTGCTGATTGCCGGTCGGGCTGGCCTGCCCTGTCAGGAGAAAGCAGGCATGAAGGTGGACGAGGTGCTCAGCGTAAAACAGGTGGATGCCCGCCACGGCCATATTGATTTTGAAGGGGGCTTAATCGTCAGCGGCGACGTCAACCCGGGCATGAAGATCCGGGTCAGCGGTGACATCGTGATTGGCGGCTTTATCGAAGGGGGCTGGATCGAGGCAGGGGGCAGCATTACGGTACGCCACGGCATCATTGGCCGCCGCAACGAGCAGGGAGAGTACCTTTGCCAACTCAATGCGCAGGGGGAGATCCACGCCAGCTACGCCCAGTATGCCCAGCTGGAAGCGGGGGGGGATATCCAGATCCAGAGCCAGCTCAGCCACTGCTACTCCCGCAGCGGACAAGATATCAAGGTAGGCGATAGCAACATGCGCAAAGGCACTCTGCTGGGGGGCACCAGCATTGCCAATCGCCTGATCATGGCCCCCAGCCTGGGGGCCGAGGCCGCCAACCATACCCGGCTGCAGATCCTCGGCGGCTACTTCACCCACAAGGAGCAGGAACACCAGCTCAAGCTGCGCCAGCAGGCGTGTCAGGCCCAGCTGGAGAAAATCAAGGAGCTGGTCATGAAGTTGCTGCAACTGCCCGGCGACAAGCGCAATCCGGATACCCTGCGCAAGCTCAAACCGATCCGGGACCATCAGCTGGCCGAACTGGCCCAGCTCGATGAGCAGCTCACCGCCAACCAGGAGGAGCTGCGAAACTTGATGGCTCAGATGGAGGTCATTGCCACCCAACACCTCTACTCCGGCATCGAGGTCGAGATGGCCAGCTTCAAACGCAAGGTTACCATCACCCGAGGCCCTACCCGTCTGACCATCCATGATGAAACCCTGGAGATGACCCCTTACGAGGGACACAAATAGCTCAACCGGCACGGCCCTATCGCTGAACCGGCCGTGATCCCGCCGCCGATTTTCGCTACACTCGCCACTTCCTTGGCCCCACCGGGCGGGCCACCCAGACTCAGGTAGTGAGAGATGTACAAGCTGATCGCATTGGATATGGATGGCACCCTGCTCAACCCGCAGGGCCAGATTACTCCCCGCACCCACGCCGCCATCAGCGCCGCGCGCGCCAAAGGGGTAACCGTTGTGCTGGCCTCCGGCCGCCCGCTGGAAGGGATGAGCCGCTATCTGGAAGAGCTCGGCCTCACCACAGAGCATGACTACGTCATCTGCTACAACGGCGCCCTGGTGCAACAGGTGGCCGATCAGCGCATCATCCGCAGCCAGCTGCTGACCGGCAGTGACGCCAGCGCCGTCTCCAAACTGGCTGATGAGCTGGAAGTGAACGTCCACGGTTTCTCAGTCACCCAGGGCCTGATCAGTCCCCGTGTCAGCACCTACACCGAGCACGAATCCCGCCTGATCGGCATGCCGATCAATCTGATCGACTTCGCTACCCTGCCTGCCGACGAGCAGATCATGAAGGTGATGATGATCGACGAGCCGCCCCAGCTCTCCCGCGCCATCGAGCGACTGCCTGCTGAGCTCTATGAGCGCTATACCGTGGTACAGAGCGCCCCCTTTTTCCTCGAATTCATGAACAAGCAGAGCAACAAGGGAACCGGCGTCGCCGCACTGGCCGAGCACCTGGGCCTAACCGCCGCTCAGGTGATCTGCGTCGGGGATGCGGGCAACGATCGCCACATGATCGAATACGCAGGCCTCGGGGTTGCGATGGGCAATGCCACCGACGAGATCAAGGCTCTCGCCCAGCACACCACCGCCCGCAACGATGAAGATGGTGTAGCTCAGGTGATCGAACAGTTCGTACTGAACGCCTGATCGCAATCGAGCGCCGCTGCGCCCGATGAGGAAATAAAAACGGGGAGGCTGTCAGCCTCCCCGTTTTTTCTCTGGTTAGTTATCTGCGTGATGAGCGGTAATTCGTGCGCATCACTGGTTCGCCAGACACTGGGTATGGGAGCCCGGTTGCAGGTAAGGCGTCAGCAGGGGAGCCATCCCCTTGAGCACCTGCACCGGCAGCGCCGAGGTGAAGCGGAACTTGTCAGACTGGCTACCCGGTACATAGGCGGTCAGAGTACCGAAGTGATCCTCACCCAGATAGAAAACGAAGGTCGCTGTGCGGTTGCGCGCCAGCGAGCTGGTCACGTTGCCATAACGACCCACGGTTTCAATCCGGTTATCCCCGGTCCCGGTCTTGCCCCCCATCTGCAGCACAGTGCCATCCGGCAGGGTAAAGGCACCGGCGATACGTCTTGCCGTGCCCCCTTCAACCACCTTGGAAAGCGCACTGCGCAGGGCGGCCGCCACCTCTGCTGGCATCACCCGGGTACCCTCGGTGTGCTGCGGCTCAAACTCGGTCTCGAAGGGCGTCCCCTTGGCGAACGAGAGATGCTCGATACGCAAGGTTGGCGAGCGGACACCGCCATTCTGGATAATCCCCATCAGCTCGGCCAGTGCAGCCGGACGATCGCCGGAGCTACCCAACGCGGTCGCCAGCGAAGGCACCAGATGATCAAACGGATAACCCAGCTTGGCCCAGCGCTGATGGATATCGAGGAAGGCTTCAACCTCCAGCATGGTGCGGATCCGGCTGTCACGGGCACTGCGATGACGGGTCTTGAACAGCCAGCTGTAGACCTCTTGCCGCTCGTCACGACTGGCCGCCACCGCGTCGGCAAAGGTGGCCTTGTCGAACTCCTTGAGATAGGCCAGCAACCACAGCTCCAGCGGGTGAACCCGGGCGATGTAGCCTTGATCCGGCAGTGAATACTTGCCCGGTCCATAGCTCACATAGAGCTGATTGACCCGTTTCGCACTCAGCTTCTCCCGCGGCAACCGTTCCGCCAGGAAGGCAGCAAAAGCCGCTTCGCTGGCTTCCGGCATCAGGTAGCGGTGAACCGCCGCCAGACGTACCGCACTCGGCTTGAGACCGTCGAGGAAGGTATCGAGCTGCTCCTCGGGGGTCTTGCCGCGATATTTGCGCCAGAAGCGCAGCAGATAGGTCTGGCCCTCTTTGTCGGCAAATTTGGCCAGATACTCCTGACGACGGGGATCCTTGTCATCCTTCAGCAACTGGGCACGGTTGCCCTCCTTGTAGAGGCTGTAGCGCACGATATCGCGCATCAGCCGCACAAAGGGCAAGTTAATCGACTCACGCAGAGAGTCACGCAACGTCGGAATACGATTGTTATCCTCGCGGCGGAAGTTGTTGAAGGTGTGCATGCCACCACCGGTAAAGAACCCTTCGTTGGGGCTGGCGGAGTATTTGCGATCCAGCGCCGCTTCCAGCATCACAGGCAGGCTCTTGTCCTGAGCCGTCATCAGATAGGAGATAGCCCAGCGGCTGAGGTTGTCCTGAGAGACGGCAGCCAGCTTGCGCAGATTCTCGACCGGCATCCCGGCATAGTTGTCGTGCAGCTCGGCCACGATCTCCAGATAGGTAGTCAGTACCCGCAACTTGGCGGTTGAGCCCAACTCCAGCTTGGAGCCTTCGTTGATATCGAACGGCTGATCGGTGTTGTCGGTCTGTACCCGCACCTTGAACCCATCCGGCGACTTCTCGAACAGGGTGAAGCTGTAGCGCACATCGCCGGTCTTCTCCGGCGAGAGCAGGCGCTCACCAAACAGTCCCACCTGAGCGGCAAACGTCGGGTCGGCCAACTGCTGCAGATAACGGGAGATTTCGTTCTGCAGCGGCATGTTGAGGCTGGTATCGGCGGTCAGATCCATCCGGTCAAGGTCATAGAGCTGCACCCCGAGCTGACGGCTCAGGCGAGTACGGGCAACCTGCAACCCCTTGTTATTGTTCACCCGGGTGATAGCCGGGGACTGCAGGAAGTCCCGGAACGTAATCTTGGCCTTGAGCGCCGCCTCCATCAGAGGTGGCGTGATCATCCCCTCCTGCACAAACAGGCGCAGGTAGCTGTCGGTCAGGGTAGCCAGCGCCTCTCGCCCCTGAGCCAGATAGTAAGAGGGACGGCGGTGCGCAATCATCAAAGAGACAACCTGACGCAGGGCAAGTCCCTGTTCGGCCAGCGGTGCGTTCTGGTTGCGGGCGGGGTCCAGCAGACGGTTCACGTCATCGACATTGGCACCAAACCAGACCCAGAGACCATCCCCCAAACCATGCACCTCACCATATCCCGGCGCAGCCGAGAGCGGTACCGAGTTGAGGTAGGCCCAGGCGACCAGCTTGCGCGCTTCGAGGGTTTCCGGCCCGAGACGATAGGCACGCACGCTGGCAGAGGCCATCTGACGGATCTTCTCGGTCGGCGACAGGGTCAGGCCATCCGGCGAGTGACGATACTTCTCCACCTGGGTCGCCAGGGTACTGCCACCGGCAGATTGATCCTGCATATCGAGCGCCTTGCCCACTTGAGAGAGCGCGGCCTTGGCAAAACGGGGCCAGTCGACCGCCGGGTTGGCCAACGGCTCTTCGTTGCTCAGCAAGTCGCGGTTCTCGATAAACAGCAGCGACTGGATGACGAGCGGCGGAATTGAGTCAAAATCCGGATAGTGATGGGTCGGATACTTGAATTGATAGAAAGGTTCTGCGCGGCAATCGTGCAACGTCAGGCCAGCCTGCACCTTCTCGGTATAGGGCACGAAGAAGCCACGACTGGCGTAGTCATAGAGCGCGTCGGAGAAATGCACCTGCTTGCTGACTTCATAGCCCCGCTGAAGCAAACGCTCCTGCATCATCGGCAGTTGCACATAGCCGAGCCGCTTGTCGAACGGGCCATCCTCAGGGAATGCGATCTGCTTGCTCTGGCCAGGCTCGACCTGATAGGTGAGCTTGGCGGCATAACGGGATATCTCCTGAGATTGCAGCTTCGAGGTTTTCATCTCATAGCCAACCAGAGCGATCACCGCCCCCAGGCACAATAAAAAGAGAAAACAGAACAGCCAACGCCACCAGGGACGGCGCTTGCGCTTTGGGTTCCCGTCCGAGGTCTGGACAGATGAATCTTGAGATGCCACTTGTGTCAAATCCGTCTGTTCTGATGCGCCCATATCAGCCCCACCATGGTTGCGCAATTTATTGTGTTTCACTCAAGCTTAGTCTTTTCAAGTCAATGGCTTGAAACTATTGACCGCTTTGTAGTGATGGTAACAGGGCAATTCTAAAAAGGGGAGCCGATTGTTGCAGGAGTGGCAGAGATCAGAGCTGATAACAAAACACCGGCCAGTGGCCGGTGTCTTTTAAGCAAAAGCTGAACGCTTACTTGTGAGAGCTCATGCCCTTCAGTTTGGTGCTCAGCTCTTTACGCTCTTTGGAAAGCTCGGCGTTCTTGATGATGTGGTCATCCACGCGCTCTTCATAGTCGGCACGCATGTTGGCGATGATCGCCTGCACATCATCAATACTCATGCCCGGCTTGATGTAGTCGCTCAGGTTGTCGAGCAGCAGCACGCGCTTCTGGTTGTCACGGATCTTTTTCTCGTTATCCGCAATTTCACGCTTGAGTTTGTTCTGGCGACGGGACATACGCACATATTCCAGTACATCGCTGAAGGTGGACTTGTTTACTTGTTCCATATCGATACCACTGACTTAAGGTTGATAAAAACTGGCCAAGTTACACCTGGAACCCGGCAAACTCGGCGCGGGACAGGCAAACTCAAGATGCCCTTACTCTACCGAGTTATAAGCGAGATACAACCCTAATCGCGCGCCATGAACAGAGTTTGGCCAAAAGTAAACCAGTTAAAATAGCCAGTAATCCATCAGATAAGGGCTTGATATAGATAGAAAATGGAGGAAATGACAGGATTTTTAGTTCTCTTCCTGCAGATAAATGCTAATACAGGCTGTTTAACACGCTAAAAACACCAACGCGCGGTCGTAAGACTGGGCTTTGTGTTGGTTCTGGTGTGCAAACCAGTGGGACTTATGGGCAAAAACCGCCCATAGCAAAAAGGCCTTCCCATCTGGGAAGGCCTTTAAATTAGTGGCGGAGCGGACGGGACTCGAACCCGCGACCCCCGGCGTGACAGGCCGGTATTCTAACCGACTGAACTA
>NZ_JAAKVR010000022.1:0-71049 GCF_049175755.1 Aeromonas sp. 600282
CTGATATGGCTCAGTCGGTAGAGCGCATCCTTGGTAAGGATGAGGTCCCCAGTTCGATTCTGGGTATCAGCACCATTAAATAGAAAGCCTCCCTGAAAAGGGAGGCTTTTTTGCATCTGTCATTTTTGTGATATCCCCTTACATTCCCTATTCCCACAACCCCCTCTGCTTGCAGCCGACACTGTTTATCTGCTGATTTGAGTCCCGGTGTGTTACTCATTTGACTGTTATTGATGGTTTTATCCAGAGATTTAACCATGATTGATTGACGTAAAACGTTTTACATGTAAAATCCGGCGCGTTTTGCCTATTACGTGGAGAAAGAGCATGGCGCAGGATAACGAATACTGTTTGGGGGCGGTACCCGCCAAAGGGCGCAAAGGTGTGCTGTCGTTGATGCTGGTGATGCTCGGCCTGACCTTCTTCTCTGCCAGCATGTGGACCGGTGGTGCGCTGGGCGCTGGGCTGGTGTTCGATGACTTCATCAAGGCGGTACTGATCGGCAACTTGCTGCTGGGTATCTACACCGCTTGTCTCGGTTATATCGGTGCCTCAACCGGTCTCTCTACCCATCTGTTGGCGCGCTACTCGTTTGGGGTGAAAGGTTCCTGGCTGCCATCCCTGCTGCTGGGTGGCACTCAGGTCGGCTGGTTTGGCGTGGGCGTGGCGATGTTTGCCCTGCCGGTACAGAAGGCGACTGGGATCGATGTGAACTGGCTGATCGCCATTTCGGGCATGTTGATGACGGTGACCGTCTACTTCGGGATCTCCGCCCTGATGGTGCTGAGCTTTGTGGCCGTGCCGGCCATTGCGCTGCTCGGCGGTTACTCGGTCTGGCTGGCGGTGACCTCGACCGGTGGCATGGCGGCGCTGCAGCAGGTACAACCGACCAATCCTATCGAGTTCACCACGGCGCTGACCATGGTGGTCGGTTCCTTTATCAGTGCAGGAACTCTGACCGCCGACTTTGTCCGATTTGGTCGCAAACCCTGGGGCGCCGTCATGATTACCATGGTGGCGTTTTTTTTGGGCAACACGCTAATGTTCGTCTTCGGTGCTGCCGGTGCGGCGGTGACCGGGCAGGCCGATATATCGGAAGTGATGTTGATGCAGGGTTTACTGATCCCCGCCATTCTGGTGCTGGGTCTCAATATCTGGACCACCAACGACAACGCTCTCTACGCCTCCGGTCTCGGATTTGCCAACATTACCGGCCTCAAGAGCAAGCCCCTCTGCGTGATCAACGGCCTCATCGGTACCGCTTGCGCCCTCTGGCTTTACAACAACTTTGTCGGCTGGCTGGCCTTTTTGAGTACGGCAATTCCCCCGATTGGTGGCATTATCATCATGGATTTCCTGCTCAATCGTGAGCGTTACCGTAAGTTTGCCGATCAGCAGTTCGAGACGGTGCGCTGGCAGGCGCTGGTCGCCACGGCAGTCGGGGTGGCTGTCGGCAAGTGGCTGCCGGGCATAGTGCCACTCAACGCGGTATTGGGCGCCGCCTTCACCTATTTCATTCTGGTTCGCCTCACCCAGCGGCCGGTTCTGGTACAGGAAGCTAACAAATGCTGATTCAACATATTCGTTTGGCCGATCGGGAAGGGTTGTGGCAGATCCGTTGTCAGGATGGGGTCATCACAGCCATCGAACCCCATGACGAACATGCCGTCGCCGGTCGGGTGCTGGACGGGGAGGGCGGTCTGGCGATCGCTCCCTTTATCGAACCCCACATTCACCTCGATACCACCCAGACAGCGGGCGAGCCGAGCTGGAACCTCTCCGGCACCCTGTTCGAGGGGATCGAGCGCTGGGCCGAGCGCAAGGCGCTGCTGACCCATGAGGATGTGAAACAGCGCGCCATCCAGACGCTGAAGTGGCAGATCGCCAACGGCATCCAGTTTGTCCGTACTCACGTCGATGTCTCCGATCCCAATCTGGTCGCGCTCAAGGCGATGCTGGAGGTGCGGGAAGAGATGAAGGAGTGGGTGGAGCTGCAGATCGTCGCCTTCCCGCAGGAGGGGATCCTCTCCTACCCGAATGGCAAGGCACTGCTGGAGGAGGCGCTCAAGCTGGGTGCCGACGTGATTGGTGCGATCCCCCACTTCGAGTTTACCCGGGAATATGGGGTCGAAAGTCTGCATTACATCTTCGATCTTGCCGAGAAGTATCAGGTTTTGGTCGATGTGCACTGTGACGAGATCGATGACGAGCAGTCCCGTTTTATCGAGACGCTGGCGACCCTGGCCTACGAGCGGGGTATCGGTCATAGAGTCACCGCCAGTCACACCACCGCCATGCACTCCTACAACGGCGCTTATGCTTCCCGCCTGTTCCGGCTGCTGAAGATGGCGGACATCAACTTCGTGGCCAATCCGCTGGTGAACATTCACCTGCAGGGACGGTTCGATACCTATCCCAAACGCCGCGGCATTACCCGGGTGAAGGAGATGCTGGAGGCGAACATCAACGTCTGCTTCGGTCACGACGATGTGTTCGATCCCTGGTACCCCATGGGCACCGCCAACATGTTGCAGGTGTTGCACATGGGGCTGCATGTCTGCCAGATCATGGGCTACGAGCAGATCAACGACGGTCTGAAGCTGATCAGCAGCCACAGCGCCCGCACCCTGAACGTGCAGGATCGTTATGGCATAGAGGTGGGCAAACCGGCCAACCTGTTGATCCTGCCTGCCGACAACGGCTTCGATGCGGTGCGCCGTCAGGTGCCGGTGCGTTACTCGATCCGCCACGGCAAGGTGATTGCCCAGACCCGCCCGGCCCAGACCGAAATCGTGCTGGGTGAGCCAGAGCCCATCGATTTTCGCCGCTGAGATTTCAATCAGGCTGGATGTCGATTAGTTCCGCCTCTGGGCACAAGGGCCGCCATTGCGACATAATGGCGGTCTGACCCTGAGGGAGTGACACCATGCAAACCTGGTTCTATGTTGCTGCAGGGGGCGCCATCGGCGCCTGCCTTCGTTTTGGGATTGCCGAACTGATGGCCTTGCTGCTGGGGCGCCACTTTCCTTACGGGACTCTGGTGGTCAACGTGGTGGGCTCTTTCATCATGGGGGTGGCATTCGCCCTCATTAGTCATGGTCATGTGGTAGAACACCCGATGAAGCCGCTGCTGATGGTGGGGATCCTCGGTGCCCTGACTACTTTCTCTTCCTTTGCCCTCGATACGGTGGTGCTGGCTCAACATGGGGCCTATCTGAAAGCGCTGCTCAATATCGGTCTCAATCTCTTCCTCTGTCTGGCCATGGTGGTGCTGGGCATGCAGTTGGTTGCGAGCCGGGTTTAAGGTGTCCGGACGCCAGTGGCTCTGGTAAACTGGCGGCCATTCTTTGCTCTATGGGTGTTTAAGGGATGTCAGAACAAGCAACGACAACGCATTTTGGCTTTAAAACCGTGGCCGCGACCGAGAAGGAAACTCTGGTAGCAGGTGTCTTCCATTCGGTGGCAGCCAAGTATGATCTGATGAACGATCTGATGTCGTTCGGCATCCACCGCCTGTGGAAGCGCTTCACCATCGACTGTTCCGGTGTGCGCAAGGGCCAGAAGGTGCTGGATCTGGCCGGAGGTACCGGTGACTTGACCGCCAAGTTCTCCCGCATCGTCGGCGAGACTGGTCAGGTGGTGCTGGCGGATATCAACGATTCCATGCTGAAAGTGGGCCGCGACAAGCTGCGCAATCTGGGGGTCGCCAACAACGTCTCCTACGTGCAGGCCAATGCCGAGGCGCTCCCCTTCCCGGATAACCACTTCGATGTGATTACCATCGGTTTCGGCCTGCGCAACGTCACCGACAAGGACAAGGCGCTCGCCTCCATGTTCCGGGTGCTCAAGCCGGGTGGCCGTCTGCTGGTGCTGGAGTTCTCCAAGCCGGTCAGTGAAGTGATCGCCAAGCTCTATGATCTCTACTCCTTCAAATTGCTGCCGAAAATGGGCGAAATTGTCGCGAACGACAGTGAAAGCTACAAATATCTGGCAGAGTCCATCCGCATGCACCCGGATCAGCAGACTCTGGCAGGCATGATGGAAAATGTCGGTTTCGAGCAGGTGGAGTACTTCAATCTGACTCAGGGTGTGGTCGCCCTGCACCGCGGTTACAAGTTTTAAGGTTGCCTATGCCGATGGATGCCATGGTCACCGCGGTGATCGAAACCAGCCTCAACCAGTTGCTGGCGCTGGACAAACAGAGCCCGGAGCGGCTGCGCAAACTGGTGGGCAAGGTGCTCAAGCTGGAGCTGCGTGAACTCAAGCCGCTCTGGTTTGTCTTCTCCGAGCGTCGGCTGGATGTGCTGGCCCAGCATGAAGGGGAGGCCGATGCGGTGCTCAGTCTCTCCCTGACCGCCCTCGGTCTGCTGAAAGACCCTTCCGCCCTGACCCGCTATATCCGCGAGGAGAAGCTGGATCTGAGCGGTGATCCCCAGCTGGTACAGGCATTCAGCGTGCTGCTGGGCGAGCTGGATATCGACTGGGAAGAGGAGCTGTCGCGCTATACCGGCGATGTCGTTGCCCACACCCTGTTCAGCGGTGCCCGTCAGGCGCGTCGTCTTTTCGGCCGCGAGCTGTGCCGCACCCGCAGCCAGCTGGCGGAATATCTGACCGAAGAGGCCCGCCTCGCCCCCAGCCCGCTGGAAGTGGCGAGTTTCAACGATGACGTCGAGGTGCTGGCCCAGCAGCTCAAGGCCGTCGAACTGCGGCTGGCCCGCTTCGAACAGCAGGTGACCTGATGACCCCGAAGGAGTTCAAACGCCTCTATCGCATCATCACCATCCTGCTGGAGCAGGGCATCGACGAACTGGTGCCCGCCCGCTATCAACCCTGGCCGGGTCGTCTGGCCCGTCGCTCCCTGTTCTGGCTCAAGAACAAACAACCGGATCTCAGCCGCGGTGCCCGCATCCGCCTCGCTTTCGAGGCTCTCGGCCCCATCTTCATCAAGTTTGGCCAGATGCTCTCGACCCGCCGCGACCTGTTGCCGCCGGATATCGCCGAAGAGCTGGCCCTGCTGCAGGACAGGGTGCCCCCCTTCTGTGGTCAGGCGGCGCGCCAGCAGATCGAGCTGAGCCTGGGTTGTCCCATCGAAACCCTGTTTGACGACTTCGACGAGACGCCTCTGGCGTCGGCCTCCATCGCGCAGGTGCATACCGCCCGCCTGAAGGAGAGTGGCCGCGAGATCGTCATCAAGGTGATCCGTCCCGACATCGAGCCGGTCATCGAGGCTGACCTGCGGTTGATGCAGGCGCTGGCCCGTCTGGTGGCCCGCTTCGTGCCCCAGAGCGCGCGACTGCGCCCCATCGAGGTGGTGGAGGAGTATCGCAAGACCATCCTCGACGAGCTGAATCTGATGCGTGAAGCGGCCAATGCCATCCAGCTACGCCGCAATTTCACCGGCTCCGAGGCGCTCTATGTGCCTGAAATCATTACCGACCTCTGCCGCGAGCAGGTGCTGGTGATGGAGCGCATCTACGGTATTCCGGTCTCCGATATACCGGCGCTGGAAGCCAACGGCACTAATATGAAGCTGCTGGCCGAGCGCGGGGTCGAGGTCTTCTTCACCCAGGTGTTCCGCGACAGCTTCTTCCACGCCGACATGCACCCGGGCAACATCTTCGTCTCTTACGAACATCCGGAAAACCCGCTCTGGATCGGCATCGACTGCGGCATCGTCGGTACCCTCAATCGGGAAGATAAACGCTATCTGGCGGAGAACTTCCTCGCCTTCTTCAACCGTGACTATCGTCGGGTGGCGGAGCTGCATGTGGAGTCGGGCTGGGTACCGGCAGACACCAAGGTGGATGAGTTCGAGTTCGCCATCCGCACCGTGCTGGAGCCCATCTTCGAGAAGCCGCTCTCCGAAATTTCGTTCGGTCACGTGCTGCTCAACCTGTTCAACACCGCGCGCCGCTTCCATATGACGGTGCAGCCGCAGCTGGTGCTACTGCAAAAGACCCTGCTCTATGTGGAAGGGTTGGGGCGTCAGCTCTACCCGCAACTCGATTTGTGGCAGACCGCCAAGCCGTTCCTCGAAAACTGGATGCACGAACAGGTCGGGCCCAAGTCGGTATTGAACGCTATCAAGGAGAAGGCGCCATTCTGGGCGGAGAAGCTGCCGGAGCTGCCGGAGCTGGTCTATGAGACCCTGCGTCAGACCCGTCATCAGCAGCGTCATTTCGACCAGATGTTTGCCGAGTTCCGCCGTCACAGCCGTCGGCAGGGGCAGGCCCGCTACCTCTTAGGGGTTGGAGCCAGCCTGCTATTGGCGGGTGTATTCTTGCTGACCCAAAAACAACACATTGAGTGGGGACAAGCCAGTCTCGCCGGTGCAGCCCTCTGCTGGCTGGTCGGCTGGTTGCGAACCCGTTCCCATTAATCAACAACCGCGCCGTCAGGCGCCTGTTCTGGAGAGAAAATCATGGGTGGTATCAGTATTTGGCAATTGTTGATCATTGCAGTCATCGTCGTGCTGCTGTTCGGTACCAAGAAACTGCGCGGCATTGGCGGTGATCTGGGCGCGGCGGTCAAAGGGTTCAAGAAAGCCCTCTCCGACGAGCCGGCTGATGCCAAGGCCGAGCAGAAAGATGCCGAGTTTCCCCCGAAACAGCTGAACGAAGCGGCCACTCAGAGCAGTGAGACCGCCAAGCAGAAAGACAAAGACCAGGCCTAAGCCATGTTCGATATCGGTTTTTGGGAGCTGGTCGTTATCGGTGTGGTAGCACTGGTGGTACTGGGGCCCGAGCGGCTGCCGGTTGCCATCCGCACGGCTACCCACTGGATCCGCCTCATTCGTTCGACCGCGAACTCGGTCAAGTCCGAGCTGGAGCAGGAGCTCAAGTTGCAAGAGCTGCATAACGACCTCAAGAAGGCCGAACAGTTGCAGATGAGCAACCTGAGCCCCGAGCTGCAGGAGTCCATCGAACAGCTCAAAGCGGCGGCCCAGTCGGTCAATCGCCCCTATCAGGTGGAGAACGAGATCCGTCCGCCGCGCCCCGAGCCGGTCGCCCAGGCTGAGCCTGCCACGCCGGTTGAGCCTGCGGTGCAGCTGAGCCACGACGTGCCGCCGGTCAACAGCCAGCGGGAGAGCGAGCTGGTGCCGGTCAGCGACTCCGCAGTAAAAGGGGAGGTGAAGTCATGAGTCAGGCCGAACAACCCCTGATCAGCCATCTGGTTGAGCTGAGAACCCGCTTGCTGCGCTCCATTACCGCCATCCTCGTGGTGTTTCTGGCGCTGATCTACTTCTCCAACAACATCTACGACTTCGTGGCCCAGCCGCTGCTCAGCCAGCTGCCGGAAGGGACCAGCATGATCGCGACGGATGTGGCGACCCCCTTCCTGACGCCGATCAAGCTGACCCTGGTGGTCTCCTTCTTCGTGGCGATCCCCTATCTGCTCTATCAGGCCTGGGCCTTTATCGCCCCCGGTCTGTACCAGCATGAGCGGCGGCTGATCATGCCGCTGGTGGTCTCCAGTGCCCTGCTGTTCTATGCGGGTATGGCGTTCGCCTACTACGTGGTGTTCCCGCTGGTGTTCGGTTTTTTCACCAGTACCGCACCCGCCGGGGTGACGGTGGCGACCGACATCGCCAGCTATCTGGACTTCGTACTGACCCTGTTCTTCGCATTCGGGGTGGCGTTCGAAATTCCGGTGGCCACCATACTGCTCTGCTGGACCGGCGTGACCACACCGCAAAACCTGAAGGAGAAACGTCCCTACGTCGTTGTCGGGGTGTTTGTGGTCGGCATGCTGCTGACGCCGCCTGATGTCTTCTCCCAGACCCTGCTCGCCATCCCGATGTGGGCGCTGTGGGAGATAGGTCTGTTCTTCGCCCGCTTCTACGTGAAGAAAGAGGATGAAGAGCAACAGGAACAACCGGATGTGGAGAGCTGAGGCTCTGTTCGTCACCTGTTTGCCGGACGGCGAGAGGATGACGACGTCCGCAGGAATAGCAGAACGAGGGGAGCTGAGGCTCCCTTCCTCTTTTCATGCTCCCGTTCGAGGCGTATGGTAAGACCCCATTCGGTAGATGGTTTTCAAATACCTGATATGTATTCCTTTTGTTCGGAACGTCTCATCCCATGATCGATATCGGTTTAAACCTGACCAGCAGCCAGTTCGCCGGCGAGCAGGCTGAGCTGGTGGCCCGTGCCCGTGCCGCCGGGGTGGAAGCGCTTATCCTCACCGGTACCGATCTGGCTGGCAGCCGCGAGAGCGCCGAGTTGGCCGCCCGCTGGCCGGGCTACTGCTTCTCCACCGCCGGGGTACACCCTCACGATGCCAAGAGTGTCGATGAGGCGACCCTGCCCGCCTTGCGCGAGCTGGCAGCCTTGCCGCAGGTGGTGGCTATTGGCGAGTGCGGTCTCGACTACAACCGCGACTTCTCCCCCCGCCCGGTGCAGGATGCGGTATTCGACGCCCAGCTGGCACTGGCTGCTGAGCTCCGGATGCCGGTGTTTCTCCACTGCCGCGATGCCCACGCCCGTTTTATCGAGATCCTCCGTCCCTGGCTGCCGAAACTACCGGGAGCCGTGCTGCACTGCTTCACCGGTTCCGACGAGGAGCTGGACGAGTGTCTGGCGCTGGGGCTGCATATCGGGGTGACCGGCTGGCTCTGCGATGAGCGCCGTGGTCAGCTGCTGCGCGAACAGGTAGCGCGTATTCCGGCCGGTCGGCTGATGATCGAGACCGATGCCCCCTATCTGGTGCCGCGAGATCTGAAACCGCGCCCGAAACGCAACGAACCCGCTTTTTTGCCGCACATCGCCCAGGTGGTGGCGGCCTGTCGTGGTGAAGCGCCCGAGGCCTTGCTGGCCCATACCCGGGCCACCTCCGCCGCGTTCTTCCAACTTCCTCTCCAGGAGTGATTCATGGCTACAACTCTTCCGGGCGCCTTTCCGGGCCGCCGCCTGCGCCGTCTGCGCAAACATGATTTCAGCCGTCGTCTGGTGCGCGAGAACGTACTGACCGTCAACGATCTCATCTATCCGGTGTTCGTGCTGGAGGGGGAGAACCGCCGGGAAGCCGTTCCCTCCATGCCGGGGGTGGAGCGTCTCTCCATCGATCTGCTGCTGGAGGAAGCCGCCGAGCTGGTGGAGCTGGGCGTGCCTGCCATCGCCCTGTTCCCGGTCACTCCGCTGGAGAGCAAGAGCCTGATGGCGGAAGAGGCCTACAACCCGAACGGGCTGGCCCAGCGCACCGTGCGCGCCCTCAAGGCTCGCTTCCCGGAGCTCGGGGTGATCACCGACGTGGCGCTCGATCCGTTCACCACCCACGGTCAGGACGGCATCATCGATGACGAAGGCTATGTGCTGAACGACATCACCACCGAGATCCTGATCAAGCAGGCGCTCTCCCACGCCGAAGCCGGGGTCGATATAGTCGCGCCGTCCGACATGATGGATGGCCGCATCGGCGCCATCCGCGCTGCGCTGGAAGAGAATGGCTTCATCAACACCCAGATCATGGCCTACTCCGCCAAGTACGCTTCCTGCTACTACGGCCCATTCCGCGATGCGGTTGGCTCTGCCGGCAACCTCGGCAAGAGCAACAAGGCCACCTATCAGATGGATCCGGCCAACAGTAACGAAGCCCTGCACGAAGTGGCGCTGGATATTCAGGAAGGGGCCGACAGCGTGATGGTCAAGCCGGGCATGCCCTATCTGGACGTGGTTCGTCAGGTGAAGGATCAGTTCGGCGTGCCGACTTTCGCCTATCAGGTCAGCGGCGAGTACGCCATGCACATGGCGGCGATCCAGAACGGCTGGCTGAAAGAGAAGGAGACCATCATGGAGTCTCTACTCTGCTTCAAGCGGGCCGGGGCCGATGGCATCCTCACCTATTTCGCCAAGCGCGTGGCGCAGTGGCTGAAAGAAGATGCCCGTTAAGCCGGGTTGAAGAGATAAACGAGAGGGGGAGCCGATGGCTCCCCCTCTGTCGTTATGGCTCTCTTTTGGTCACGAGCGGATGATTACAGCTTGGTCCAGGCATCGCTCCAGTGGCTGCCGGTACCCGGTGCATAGTGGCTGGTCGAGCCGCCACACCAGCCGCTGTAGGGCCAGGGTTTGCACTCGTAGTCACCACCGGCATTGCTGACCCGTTCGCCACTCTGATAAGCGGTGCCCGCAACATAGGCCGGGTAGCTGCCGTTACCACCGTCACTGTCACCACCCGGTGCCTGTTCCACCAACGCCAGGGTGAAGCGGCGCTCGAAGCCCTGTTTGCTCCCCTCTGCCATGCCCGCCAGCAGCAGCTCGTAACTGCCGGCCGCTAGGCCAGACTGTGCCAGCTGCAGGGAACCCTGACCATCGATCAGGGCGCTGCCGGTGGCGACCGGATTGCCACCCTGCAACAGGGTCGCGGTGACGGTCACCGGGTTGGCGGTGGTCAGCGTCAGGCTGAAGTCGAGCGCGCCGTTGACGATGAGATATTCGGACGCCAGATCGGTGACGGTGAAGTCACTGCTGCTGCCGGTCGTGGGCAGGATGAAGTCTCCGCTCAGGTAGGTCAGACCGGTCCAGCCGGAGCTGGTCAGCCAGTGCTTGCCATTGGTCTGATAGACGTTGGGCAACTGGGTGCACTGTTTGTTGTCATTGACGAAGCCGATACCGTAAAAGCTCGCCACATTCTTGTAGCAGAGCTGGCGACCATTCTGGTGCAGCACTGGCTGATCCAGCTTGCCCTTGTGGTGGAGTGACAGCCAGTCAAACTGGTTGATGGCCGAGACCAGCGGCACAAACTGGCCATCGGGCTGACGATAACGGATCAGGGATCCGGCATCACAGAGCAGACCATCAGCCCGCTGTTCGACGTACCCGTAGTACTGTTCGCCATCCTGGAAGGTGAACCGGCAGAGATTGCCTTTCTCCGACTCCTTGGGGATCCAGCCCATCAGCAGTCGCTCCTGATTGTTCAGGGCCGCCAGCTGCCCGGCACTGAAGTCGCTGCCGTTGGCTACCCAGCCTTGCGGCATGGTGGAGAATTGCATGAAGTAGTGGTCGGTATAGTACATGTGGCTGTCAGCGCGGTGCTTGCGAGCCCCCTGGCTGACCGAGTTGTAGCGATAGATGTCGTTTTCCGGCTTGTGGAAGCCGTTGAGATCATCGTCCAGATAGGGCAGGTCGCCCTTGCGGATATGGTAGTTGGCCATACCCGTCATCAGGGGATGCCAGCCGTGGCTGCCACGGGCAAACGCGCTCTCATGGCTGTAGGACTTCCCATCGAAGCCGTGGCCAAATTCGTGGGCAATGATGCCCCAGCTGCCGTAGTAGTGGCTGACAAAGTTAAAGGTATCGACCCCGGTGATGCCACCACTCCCCAGCCCGCCCCCCATGGCGGTGATCCCCAGGTTGAGGTAGGGGCGCTTCATCAGGCTGTGGTAGTAGTAGTCATAATCGGCTGCCGTAAAGATCCCGTTCGGCACATAGCTGTTGCCGCCATTGCCGAACATCTCGTAGCCGTTCACCGCCTTGAAGTTGTACCAGACGTGTTTGAACTCCTCGGTCGAGACCATGTAGGCCAGGTTGGTGGCGATGATCAGCCATTCGCGAGCGTAGAGGGCATTGATGGGGCGCCAGGAGCCGCTGGTGTTGGTGGCGAAGCGCACGTTCCAGCTTGGCTTGAGGCGTGCCAGCTTCTGGGCAAACGGATCCGAGTTGGAGCTGAACCTATGCTCGAACTGGGCAGGCAGATTGATGCTGTTGTCGAGCAGCTTGTTGAGATCAAACACACCATCGCGGCTGGCGCTGTTGAAGCGTCCCTGTTCGCCAAAGGCGCTCAGTGGCAGGGTGATTTGGGCATAGGCGGGCAGGCGATCGAGCTGGCCCAGGATCAGCCACTTGTTGATACCGTTCAGGCGTGACTCGATATTGATGTCATGCAGCTCTCTGGCTGCATAGTTGGTGATGCGCACCGTGTCGTTATCAAGCAGCTCGGTCTTGACCAGCGAATTGATGTTGACCGAACGCTGGGCGCGATCGATCAGCACCTCGTAGGGTTCGTCATTGCGCAGTATGTAGCTGACTGCGGCCGGCATCAGCTGATCGAAGATCAGCGGGCGAGCCGGCAACTGCTCGTCGGCCGTGAAGCTGATCTCCTTGCTCAGCAGCTGGTTGAAACCCAGGCCACGCTCGTTGGCGGTGACAAGCGCCGAGCCCGCCAGCTGGAGATCTTTCAGCGCCGCCACGGGCTGCTGGTTGATCTCCCGGACAGTAAAGGTCGGGTGCTTGAACTGAAAGTCGTTGGCGATCAGGGTATCGGCATCATGCCACTCGATGCGGTCCTTGAAGTTCACCACCAGCCGATCGCCATCCATGTCGATTTTTTGCAGATTGCTGTCGGCGATCACCTGCTCAGGCGCCAGCGGGATGTTGCTGGCGATGGCATCAGCCAGTTTGCGCAGGTCATAGATGTAGTAGTTTTTGCCGGCGGTGTGGGCCAGGAGATAGTCACCCACCTGATGGAGTTGCACCAGACGGTGGCTGTATTTTCCTTCAAAGGCGAGCCGACCGGCGATGGGGGTCTGGAGGCTGTTCTCCGGCGTCACATCCTGCTGGCGGTAGACCTTGATCTCGCTCAGCGCATCGGCCACCAGTACGTAATCCTGATTGGCAAAGACGGCCTGGGCGCGGTGCAGGCTGTTGCTGCCGGAATCTCGACCGGTTCCCAGGGTGGTGACATGGCGATGTTCATCGGCCAGATCGAAGATATCGACCCGGTGCGAGTAGCGCGAGACCACGTAGAGCAGGTTGTTGCGGACAAACAGTTCGCTGACCTGGTTGTAGGCCGTGGCACTGTCGGTTGCGGTGCCGCGGATCTCGCCAATCTGCTGGCGGCTCGGGATATCGATAATGGCCACATGGCCCGGATTGCCGTTCTGGCTGACATAGAGCCGATCCTGATAGCGCTCGACCGCCGTGATCAGGCTGGCGTCCAGCCCCAGCTGATCGGCCGTCAGCTCCTCGCCTTTGTCCAGATATTGCAACGAGGTGGCAAACGAGTTGACGCTGCAGGAGCTGGTCTCCATCACCACCCGGGTGCGTTCGCCATTCTGGATCTGGCCGTGGGGGAAGTACTCCAGCAGACAGCCGTTGCCGTAGTCATAGTTGCCAAAGCGTTTGTTGACCGCAACGACCCCACCGTCGTACCAGGTCAGCTCCCACTCCTCATCGAAGAAATCAAAGACGTTACGAATGGCTGTTTCGTCGAAAAAGTGGGGTTTGGGCAGATCGAACAGGATGTGGTTATCCGCTGTCAGCGGGTAGAGCAGGCCGTTGATGGCAAGGTGGCGCTTGCCATCCTTGATGATCACGTTCTGCTCGTCAGCCGCACTCTGATGCAGCGCGGCGAGACGCGCCGTCATCTGCTCGTAGTGCTCCTGATAGGTTTGTTTGAAATAGGCTTGTTCGCGCTCATCGGCCACGACATGGGCCGACAGCAGCAGTCCGAGCAGGGTGGCAAGCTTGGTGGTTCTTGGCATGGTGATTTCCTTATCTTGGTTGTTGTTGGACGTTTTTTGGTGCTTGGCAAGCATGTAAAAGAGAGGGGCTAACCCGTCCGGGTCAGTGCATCCTGCCCATCGGCAGCGTGGCTGACGGGCAGGATATGGGCGGGGGCCTGTCGGCCTCCGTTAGTGGTTGGGGCAAGGTCAGAGTTTGATCCAGGCATCGCTCCAGGCAGAGCCGGTACCCGGTGCATAGTGGCTGGTCGAGCCGCCACACCAGCCGCTGTAGGGCCAGGGTTTGCACTCGTAGTTGCCACCGGCATTGCTGACCCGATCACCGGCCTGATAGCCGGTGTTGGGGGCGTAGGCCGGGTAGTCACCTTCGCTACCGCCGTTGCTCTCTTCGGTCAGCGCAACCGGGAAGCGCTGTACCACCGGCTGCTGGCCATCTGCCAGACCGGTGATGACTACTTCGTAGCTGCCATCGGTCACATTGCTGCCCTGCAGTACCAAGGTGCTGGTGCCGTTCACCTGGCTGCTGGTGGTACCGTGGCTGTGGCTGCTCTGCTCCAGAGTCGCGGTGATCTGTACCGGGTTGGCGGTGGTCAGGTTGAAGCGGATGCTGACCTGACCGTTGACTATGGTGTACTCGCTCGCCATGGCGCTGACGGTGAAGTCGCTGCTGCCTTCGACGGGTGGCGTTGTGCCGCCGCAGTCGCTGTCGCCCTGTACGCGCCAGACGCCCCAGTCACCCGTGGTACCCGGCTCTTCGTTCTGGGTCCACCAGCCAGCCAGCCAGTTCTTGCCGTTGTGGCTGACGATGTCGCCGCCCACATAGACCTTCTTGGCATCCCAGCTGTTTTCACAGACGGCGCCCTGCTCCCTGACGGTCACGTTGCGCTGCTGGGTTACCTGCTGACCGGCGCTGTCGCTCACCTGATAGGTGAGGGTGTAGCGGCCGACCTTGCTGCTGTCGACGTTGCCGCTGACCTTGATTTGGGCGGTCAGGTCGCCATCTTCTTCATCATGGGCGCTGACGCCTGTCATCGGATCGAAAGCGGTACCCAGTTCCAGCGTGGTGTCGGTGACACCGCTGAACACCGGCTTCATGCTGTAGACCTCGATGGTACGTACCTGCTCGGTGACGTTGTTGTCGCGATCGCTCACCTTGTAGGTGAGGGGGTAGAGGCCGATGCGCTGGCTGTCTACCGAGCCTTCCACCTGGATCTGGCCAGTCAGGTCGCCATCTTCCTTGTCGTTGGCGCTGACACCTGCCAGCGGATCAAAGGCGGTACCCTGCTTGATGCGGGTATCGCTCAGGCCGCTGAACACCGGCTTGCCGTTGTCGACCGGGGGCGTGATCTCCTGATCGTGGATGAAGGGGCCGTAGCTCTTGATGAAGGATTCGTTGTAGGACTGACCGGCGGCGTTGCGGCCCATGTCCCAGTTGATGGACCAGGTCATCACGCCACGCAGCGGTTGCCCCTCGCTCTTCAGGCGGTTGAAGGCGTTGTAGAGCTTCTGCGGATCCTGCACATAGCCGGTGGCGGCGGCGTCAATGTTGGTCGGAATACCGAACACCAGCTTGTCATGGGGGATCTTGTAGAAGCCGCGGGTACCGTTGCTCAGCGAATCCGCCATGTAGTAGATGAACTCTTCTTTCAGGGCATCGTTGTTCTGGGCAATCCAGCCGATCCCATCGATGTAGATACCGTCGCCACCCTGGTTGTAGAACTGAGGGTTGATCCAGTCGTAGAACCCTTCCAGATTGCGGATATAGGGGATGTAGGCGCCAGTCTGGGTCAGATAGGGGAACTCCGGCGCCATGGTGATGAGGAAGTTTTTCCCCTGGGCGCGGTAGTGATCCTTGACCAGCCGCAGGGCCGCCGGGATCACGGTCTGGTTGTCGGCGGCAGTGATGGCGGCCTGTTCCAGGTCGATATCCAGTCCGTCGAAGCCATAGGTCTCCACCAGACGGATGATCTCGTCGGCAAAGGCCTGCTCCTGACCCTTGCGCAGCTCGATGTGTGCATCGGCACCGCCCAGCGCCAGCAGCACGGCACGGCCCTGACGGTTCAGCTCGGCAATCTGCTCGATAAACTGGCTTTCGCTCATGCCGATGGCCGGGTCGAGCTTGAAGGTGGGGATGGGATCGCTGCCATAGACCTTCATGAAGGAGACATCGACCACGTTGTATTGCGGGTTGACCTGATCGAGCTTGACGCAGGGGGCGATACCGCCCTTGTAGCCCGAGCCGTCACACCAGTTGTGCCAATAGCCGACTACTACGCCGGACTGGGGGTTGACCATCGCCTGACCGGCACTGGCGGCATATGCCATGGGGGCGCCCATGCCGAGCAGGCAGCCAAGCAGGGATAATTTGAGTTTGTTCATCGTCTCTCCGTACGGTGCAAATGGGGCGTCGATTGTGATCGGACGTCCCCGGGGGCAGCCCCGCTGTCATAGGTGTTTTCCCTTAGACCGGTGGCTTTGCGTCGCGCCCTTTCGGGTCACTTTGCCTTTTTCACCCGATTTCTGTGCAGCACAGAGAATCAAGTGACCTGCATGGCAGGTTGCCTATGATAGATGCTTGAAAATAAATTAATCAATAGTTGGTTTTGATTCTAATTAACTGAAAAATATTGATAATTTGTTACACGCCCCCACATTTTATCCGTTTCCATGATTGAGCATGACGGTACTTGGCTGGCAGCTGTGGCGCCGGTAAATGGCGGCTTTTTGCCCCTTGAAAGTAGCGATAAGAGCCAAAAAAGGCCCACAGATTCATCCTGTTACTGGCTGTTGATGGCAAAACTGCAGCAACGGCAGAGATCCGGGTCGCAATGGCTGGAAAAGTACAGGGTTGCGGCGGATTCCCGCTTGATTATTGCGTGGCTTGGCCACATGTTAGAAAGCCATACAGAGCTGCTAAAGCGGTCTGTTCAAGACCAAACAAGAGGTAACCGGGATGAATAACCCTTTGCTGACAATGGATTCGCTGCCCCCTTTCAGCCAGATCAAGCCGGAGCAGGTGCAGCCTGCCGTGATTCAGGCGATTGCTGATTGCAAGCAGAAGATCAGCGATGTGCTGGCCCAGCGTGATCCCCATACCTGGGATAGCCTGATTGCCCCGCTGGAAGAGGTAAATGACCGCCTGTCACGGATCTGGTCACCGGTCAGCCACCTCAACTCCGTACTCAACAGCGAAGCGCTGCGCGAGGCCCATGACGCCTGCCTGCCGTTGCTCTCCGAATTCCAGACCTATGTCGGTCAGCATGAAGGGCTCTATCAGGCCTATCTGGCCCTCTCCCAGAGCGATGATTTCCCGCTGCTGAGCGGCGCCCAGCGCAAGGAGATCCAGAATACCCTGCGTGACTTCCGCCTCTCCGGCATCGGTCTGCCTGCCGAGGCGCAGCAGCGTTACGGCGAGATTCAGGCCCGCCTCTCCGAGCTGGCCTCCCGTTTCAGCAACAACGTGCTGGATGCCACCCAGGGCTGGCACAAGCTGGTGGCCGATGAAGCCGAATTGGCCGGTCTGCCCGACAGTGTGCGTGCCGCTGCCCGTCAGATGGCTGAACTTAAAGGCAAAGAGGGGTGGCTGTTCACTCTGGATATCCCTTCCTACCTGCCGGTGATGATGTACGCGGACAACCGCGAGCTGCGCGCCGAGATGTATGAGGCCTTCACCACCCGCGCCTCCGATCAGGGCCCCAATGCGGGCAAGTGGGACAACTCCGCCATCATGAGCGAGCTGCTCACCCTGCGCCGCGAACTGGCCCAGCTGCTGGGCTTTGCCAACTATGCCGAGCTCTCCCTGGCCACCAAGATGGCGGACAAGACCGAACAGGTGGTGAGCTTCCTCACCGATCTGGCGGCCAAATCCCTGCCGCAAGGCAAGGCCGAGCTGGAGGAGATCCGCGCCTTCGCCGCCGAGCAGCACGGTCAGAGCGAGCTGGCAGCCTGGGATCTCGCCTACTACGCCGAGAAGCTCAAGCAGCACAAGTTCTCCATCTCCGATGAGCAGCTGCGCCCCTACTTCCCCGCCAGCAAGGTGGTGAAGGGGCTGTTCGAGGTGGTGAAGCGGGTGTTTGGCATGAAGGTGCGCGAGCGCCTCGGCATCGACACCTGGCACCCGGATGTGCGTTTCTACGACATCTTCGATGCCGACGACGAGCTGCGCGGCAGCTTCTACCTAGACCTCTACGCCCGTGAGCACAAGCAGGGCGGGGCCTGGATGGATGTCTGTCTGGGTCGTCGCTACCGTCAGGATGGCTCGCTGCAAAAGCCGGTGGCCTACCTGACCTGCAACTTCAACGGCCCGGTGGATGGTAAACCGGCGCTGTTCACCCACAACGAAGTGGTCACCCTGTTCCATGAGTTTGGCCACGGCATTCACCACATGCTGACCCGCATCGATGTGGCCGGCGTGGCCGGCATCAACGGTGTGGCCTGGGATGCGGTAGAGCTGCCGAGCCAGTTCCTCGAGAACTGGTGCTGGGAGTCCGAAGCACTGGCCTTTATCTCCGGCCACTACGAGACCGGCGAGCCGCTGCCTGCCGATCTGCTGGAGAAGATGCTGACCGCCCGCAACTTCCAGGCGGCGATGCAGATGCTGCGTCAGCTGGAGTTCGCCCTGTTTGACTTCCGTCTGCACCAGGAGTTTGACCCGGCCAGAGCGGATCAGCTCCCGGCGCTGCTGGACGAGGTGCGCAGCCAGGTGGCGGTGATGACACCACCGGTCTTTAACCGCTTCCAGCACAGCTTCTCCCACATCTTCGCGGGCGGCTATGCGGCGGGCTACTACAGCTACAAGTGGGCCGAGGTGCTCTCTGCCGATGCCTTTTCCCGCTTCGAGGAGGAGGGCATCTTCAACCCGGCCACCGGACAATCTTTCCTGAAGAATATTCTGGAGAAGGGGGGCTCGAAGGAGCCGATGGAGCTGTTCCGAGCCTTCCGTGGTCGTGAGCCCAAGGTGGATGCTCTGCTCAGACACAGTGGGATTGCCGCATGAGGCTGATGGCCACGACTGCACAGAGCCTCAAGCAGATACATTTTTGAGCCATAGTGGGATCAAGACGTGATTTCTGCGATAAAAAGGGACCTTTTGGTCCCTTTTTTCAAGGCTTTTTAATATCTTGCTGATTGCATATTTGCACAGCCTACGGCTCTTCAGTAGAGTCGTGTTCTAACCTTCAAGGAGAGAAAGCCACTTGCCATGAGGCGAGCACTCGATTCCGTCTGTCAAATCATCTCCAGTCTGGCTCACTCGAGCGGTCAGGGATATTTCGATACCTTTGTGAGTGAAATCGCCGCTGCTGTGATGGCTGATGTCGTCCTGATCGCCAGCAGGGAATCAAATGCTACCCACCTGACGGTTCAGACCGTCTATCCCTCCTCCCTTGACACCGATGCCCTGACGCTGCCACTGACTGACTCTCCCGATGCCATTACCTGGCAGGAGGGGGAAGCCTGGTTCAGCGATCGTCTGCTTCAGCTCTTTGCCAACGTTCCCCTTGCACAGGAGTGGCAACCTCAGGCCTATGCCGGGATTGTCCTCAGGAATGCAGATGGCGAGACCATAGGTATCTGCGCCCTGCTTTATCGTCAGCCGCAGGCCAATATGAGCAAGGTGATGGGGTTGCTCCGGTTGCTTGCTCCGTTGGCGGGTCGCGAGCTGGCGCTGATGCTGCAACGACAGCTGCCCTCCCCTCTGCCTGAACCGTCCCATGCATTGCAGAGCATGCTGTTCCAGGCTCCGGTGGGGATCGGCAAGCTGGACCTGGCTGGCCGTATCCTCTGGGCCAACCCGGCCATCGAGCAGATGCTTGGCTATCCCCTCGACGAGTTGCTGCAGCGATCCATCTCCGACATCAACCATCCCGAGGATTGGCAGGGCAGCCTCGTTTGCTACGAAGAGATCCGCCGTGGCGAGCGCAGCAGTTTCACCCGGGAGAAGCGCTACTTCTGCAAGGGGGGGCAGATCTTGTGGGGGCGGGTAACCGTCACCCTGATCCGTGACAAGCAGCAGCAGCCGGACTACCTGATGGTGCTGCTGGAGAATATCGATCCTCTCAAGCGCCATGCGGAGCAGCTCAAGCTCTCCCACCGGGTCTATGACAATCTCTCCGAGGCGATCCTGGTCTGTGATGCCGATAGCCGCATCATCTCGGTCAATCCGGCCTTCGAGCAGATCACCGGCTACAGCAGTGACGAGGTGCGAGGCCAGCGCCCCAGCCTGCTCAAGTCGGGGCTGCACGATCAGACCTTCTATGCCGACATGTACCATGCGCTGGAGCGGGTGGGGGTATGGCGTGGTGAGGTGTGGAACAAGCGCAAGAATGGCAAGCTCTATCCACAGCAGTTGATGATTAGCACCCTGCGGGAAGGGGGCAGGATCAGCCAGTACATCGCTATCTTCAGCGACCTCTCCCAAACCAAACTGGCCGAGCAGAAGATCGCCACACAGGCCAACTATGACAACCTCACCAGCCTGCCCAACCGCTGGCTGTTCAGTCGCTGTCTCAGCCGCTTCTGCGAGCGGGGCGAGCGCTTCGCCCTGATGGTGCTCGACCTCAACAACTTCAAGGCGGTCAACAACAGCATGGATCACCATGCCGGTGACGCCCTGTTGCGGGAGGTGTCGGACCGGCTGGTGAGCCGGGTGCGCACCGAGGACCTGGTGGCCCGCATCGGTGGTGACGAGTTCGCCTTTCTGGTGCCAGGCATCGTCACCCGTCGTCAGGCCGAGGTGTTTGCCAAGCAGGTTATCGGTAGCTTTACCCGTCCCTTTATGCTGGCCAACCAGCATCTCTATGTTACGGCAACCGTGGGGATGACCCTCTGCCCCGTCGATGGTAGCGAGAGTGACGAGCTGCTGCGAAACGCCGAACAAGCGTTGTTTGCCGCCAAGCGGCAGGGGCGGTTGATCGGTACCTACTGCTCCTCAATGCGGGAAGAGGTGCGTCAGCGCCACCAGATGCAACAGGATCTGGCGGAGGCGATCAAGCTGGAGCAGTTAACCATGGCCTACCAGCCGATCTGGGACAACCGCAGCGGTCGGGTCGCCAAGCTTGAGGCGCTGGTGCGCTGGTATCACCCCCAGTGGGGACAGGTATCGCCAGCCGAGTTTATCCCGCTGGCGGAAGAGGCGGGGTTGATTCAGGGGCTGGGTGCGCTGGTGTTGTGGCAATCATGCCGGGATCTGGCGCGGTTGCAGCAGTCCGGCTTCCCTGATCTGCAGATGTCGATTAACCGCTCCACCATGGAGTTCCAGACTATCGACCCTGAGGCGAGCGAGTGGCTCAAGGTGATCCAGCACTTCGGGCTCGATCCTGCCGACATCGTCATCGAAATCACCGAATCTCTGCTGATGGAGAGCAGTGATCAGCACCGGGTACGGATCGATGCCCTGCGCGAGGCGGGTTGCAAGCTGGCTATCGATGATTTCGGTACCGGCTACTCTGCCCTCAACTATCTGCGCTCTTTCCCAGTGGATCTGGTCAAGATCGACCGCTCTTTTGTGCGCCATATCCCCTTCAACGAGCAGGATCGGATGCTGCTGGACGGCATCATCAACATAGTGCACAACCTCGGTATGCAGGTGGTGATTGAGGGGGTAGAGACCCGCGAGCAGCTCAATTTCCTCTGCCAGAAGGGATGTGCCTTCACCCAGGGTTATCTGCTCAGCCGCCCGCTGGCCTATGACGATCTCACCGAATATCTGCAGCTCAATGACAAGGGGATGTTTCTGCAGATCAGTTAGGTGTGCTTACTCCTTCGATGTCATCTGTTCCTGCTTTGCTTGCAGTGTCCGGTAATCCTCGCCGAGATAGCGCAGGTAGATGCGATCCAGGACTCCCTCGTCCAGCATCTGTTGCAATGCCTTGTTGTAGGCAGGCAACAGGTCTGCTTTCTGCTTGCCAAAACAGAGGTAGAGCGGTGTCGAGTCGATAAAGGGGGTGAGGGGGCGGATCTTTACGTCCTGCTCCCTGGAGAGGATGGGGGCCGAGAAGTAGTCGAGGATGATGAGGTCAACCCGGCTCTTCTCTAGCAACAGCAGCAACTGCTTGTCTGAATGGGCCTTGATGGGGTCCCATCCGGTGAAGTTCCTGATCTTGTCGGTATAGTCATAGCCCCTGACCATCCCTACTTTCAGCCCCTTGGCCATCTCCCACGAGAAGGTCTGTAACGGACTGTCGGTACGCACATAGGCGGCCAGCGGGTAGAAGGCTGTGGCAAGGTCAGAGTGGTAGCAGCCGGGCAGGGGGGCATTGTCGAGAATGCCATCCGCCAGCTGGGTGCTGACATACTGTTCGCAGCGTCCCCAGGGCAGTTCGAGCAGGGTGAGGGTCATATCGAGGCGTCTGGTTGCTTCCTGATGGATCTCCACTGATATCCCTTCCATCAGTTTGCCTTGTTCGGCGTAGGAGAAGGGAGGCCAGTCTACACCGCATACCTTGAGACTGGTGCTGCTCTGGGCGGCAAGCAACAGGGCTATCAGCAGCTGCATGGGATTCTCCGGGATATGAGGGGGTTGTGGTACACTCGCTTCACTGAACTTAGAACGCATCCAGAGACCATGCAAATCCTCCTCGAAGACCCCGCCAAGGCCGCGCAGGCAGACGCGCTGGCCAGCCAGCTTGGCCAAATCGACCTTCCCCTGTTTGCTCTGGTGTTTACTCCGGAGCGGCTGGAGTTGCGCAAGCTGGATGAACCCAAGCTGGGTGCCGTCTATGTGGATTTCGTGGCGGGGACGGTGGCGCATCGCCGCAAATTTGGTGGAGGTCGTGGCCAGTCCATCGCCAAGGCAGTGGGGCTCAAGGCCGGTGCCACACCGACCGTGGTGGATGCCACTGCCGGTCTGGGGCGCGATGCCTTCGTGCTCGCGTCCCTCGGTTGCAAGGTGACCCTGATCGAGCGCAGCCCTGTGGTGGCAGCTCTGTTGCAGGACGGGCTGGCACGGGCGGCGCAAGATCCCGAGATTGGCCCCTGGGTGCGCGAGCGGATGCAACTGCTGCACGGGCCTGCCGTGGACAATCTGCTGGCGCTGCCGGAGCGGCCCGAGGTGATCTACCTCGACCCCATGTTCCCTCACAAGCAGAAGTCGGCGTTGGTGAAAAAAGAGATGCGGGTATTCCAGTCGCTGGTGGGACCGGATCTTGATGCCGATGCCCTGCTGCCGGCGGCGCTGAAGATGGCACAAAAGCGGGTAGTGGTGAAGCGACCGGACTATGCTGGCTGGCTCAATGAGCACAAACCCAGCATGGCTATCGAGACCAAGAGCAACCGCTTTGACGTCTATGTGATGGCGGCGCTGGCGGGATAACGCCGCACGCGAGGGGTAAAAGAAGAGGGCCAACCCGATGGGGTTGGCCCTCTTGCCATCTATTGGCCGTCGGCTGGGGCCGGCGGGGTAAAGCGGATCAGTTTTTCCTCCCCCTGCCAGCTGAGCACCATGGTGACCAGCTCCGCCAGACTGAGCCGTTCGCCACTGTGCAGCAGCAGGTACTCGATCCCTTCTCTGGCCTCGATGGTGCGGATCTTGTCCGCCCACTGGCGGCCATCCCGGTCGGTGAGGGTGACTGGCAACTGCCAGCTGGCGGCGATCTCCAGCCAGTCGTAGAGATCGCAACTGATGGGTTGGTAGGTGTTCATGTGCGGGTTGCCCTCTTGTCGCCGGTTACTGGAAATTGATGATGGTGGCGGGCGCCACCACCGCCTGGGCTTTCTGCACCTGTTCCAGTTGCAGCGGGTCGCCAGCCAGCGCCGGATCGTCCTCGTGGCCATTGCAGACCAGCGCCAGATCGTAGCTACCGAGATTAACAAATCCCAACTCGTAACCAAAGCCGCCACCGCTTTGCGGCAACACGGGCGCGCTGGCATAGAAACCGTTGTCGCTGTCCGCCATGTCGGGGTAGTTGTCGTCACTTCTGGGTTGGTAGAAGTAGACGAAAGCCTTGTCGGTCAGCAGGCCGCCACACAAGCCAGCTGCTACCGTGCCCCTGACGATGGTGACCTGGGTGTTATTCACCAGCCGCACCCCTCTGGGCTTGAGCTTGTAGTACTGCTCGTGGCCGGGCAGCACCATGGCCTGGCGCAGGTCGAACTCGGTGGTGAAGGCGCTGAGGCCGTTTGCTGCGATGGTGAAGGCATCCAGCTTGAGCTCGCTGCTTGGCACTTCCAGCGGCTTGATCCCCCCATCATCCCGTTTGACGTAGGAGTAGGGGGTGCCATTCAGAAATTGGTTGCTGACCTCCCGTCCATCCAGTATCCGCAACCTCATCTGGCTGTAGTCACCGGGCATCACGCTCTGACCGGACAGCAGGGGGCGACTGGCGGATCCTTGATAACTCAGCAGGTCGATGTAGGTGAACTGCGGCCGGTCTGCACTGTCGAGCGGTATCGTCTCGCCGCTCGGGGTGCAGCCATCGTCCTGGGCCGAGGTGAGAAAACTGGCGGTGGTCCAGATCTGTTCGTTGCCGGCGACGGGGTGGATGCTGATGTTGGCGACGGCGATGCAGACCTTGCTGACCGCATCCACCGGGGCGTCGGAGAAGGCCAGCGAGAGCTGGGCTGGTTGTGGTTGGCTATTGCTGTCGCCACCACCGCCGCAGGCGGTGAGCAGGGTGGTCAGTCCGATCAGAGTCAAGGATTTCATGGCGTCCATTCCGGTTGGTTATGAAGACACCCCAACTCTAGTCGAACGTTGGTCATGAAGGGGAGGCTGGGCCCAGACGCAAGGGCGGGATCTGCCCGTCAGCCCAATAACATCAAGGTGCAGGCCTGAGTAGCACCAGTGTTGGCAGCGAAAGAGATTTTCGGAACGCCGGGGCACTGATTGGGCGTGGCCCAATCAGGCTTCCAGCAGGCGGGTGGGCCAGCCCATCTTCTGCTGGCGCTCTACCTCGAGGCGCAGCTCGCTGGCGCGCAGGTAGTGCTCGTCCAGCCACCCCTTGGGCAGGGTCAGGGTCAGTGACTCCTCTTCTGCCTGCAGGGTGAAGCTGGGCACTGTGCCCTGGGTACGGCGCATGCAGAGGATCAGCGCGATGCGCAGGATACGGGCCAGCCGGATCGCCTGACGACCGGTGACGGCACCCTGTTTCTCCAGTGGTTCCAGCTTGAATTCGTCCCGCTGGTTGAACAGCAGGGCCGACAACAGCTTCTTTTGCGCGGGAGTAAAGCCCGGCATGTCGATGTTGTCGATGATGTAGGCGGCGTGTTGCGGCGCCTTCTTGTATTCGATACAGAGGCCGATCTCATGCAGCAGGGCGGCATAACGCAAAATCGGGCGACCGTAGCGTTTGGAGAGTCGCCAGGCCGGTTGCAGCTGGTTGAACGCCTCGACGGCGGTATCGCGCACCCGTTCGGCGTGCTCTTTATCCAGCTGATAGCGGCTGATCAGGCTGTCGGCGGTGCGATCCCGGGCATCACAGTCGTGATTGTTGCCAAGCAGACCGTAGATCAGTCCTTCGCGCAGGGCGCCACCCGCCAGCGTCATGCTCTCGATATCGAGGGTTTCGAAGATGGCGATCAGGATGGCAAGGCCGGAGGGGAACACGGTCAGCCGTTCGGCCGCCAGCCCTTCCAGTTGCAGCCGGTCGAGCTTGCCGCAGGCGATGGCCTGACCCATCAGCTCCTGCAACTTCGGCAGGGTGACCCGCTCGCTCTTCCCTTGCGCCAGCATGATCTCTTGCAGCGCCTGTACCGTGCCGGAGGCGCCGACGCAGGTGCGCCAGCCGAGGGCGCGGTAATCTTCCGCCACCTTCTCCAGCACCGTCTTGGCGGCGGCAATCGCCTGCTCGAAACGGGCTTCGGAGAGCTCGCCATCACCGAAGTGATTGTTGAGCCAGGTGACGCAGCCCATGTGCAGGCTGTTGAGCAGTTTTGCTTCGCTATGTTCGCCGATCACCAGTTCGGTACTGGCGCCGCCGATGTCGATCACCAGCCGGTTGCCTTCCCCGGCAGAGGTCCAGGAGACCCCTTCATAGATGGTCTTGGCCTCTTCCTCGCCCGAGATGATCTCGATGCTGTGGTTGAGCACCCGTTCCGCTTCGCTGAGGAACTCGTCGACGTTGGTGGCCAGCCGCAGGGTGGCGGTGCCCACCACCCGGATATTGTCGGCCGGAATGTCCTGCAATTGTTCGGAGAAGAGACGCAAACAGTCCCAGCCCCGCTCCATGGCGGCACGGCTGAGACGAAATTCCGGATCAAGCCCTGCTGCGAGGCGAACCTTGCGCTTTACCTTGGCGACGGTGCGCAGGGCACCGGCGACCTCGCGCACCACCAGCATATGAAAGCTGTTGGAGCCGAGGTCGATGGCGGCATAGAGAGGCGAGTTGTGCAACGGGCCTGTCCTTAGCTCTTGCGCGGCGGACGACGACGGTTGTTGCTGTTGCCACCGCCCTGACGATCCCGCATGTTGCGGTTCACCGGCTGACGGTTGCGGAACACCCGTTTCGGCGGGGTCACGTCATCCAGCAGCGCTTCGCGATCATATTTGCTGACCGGAATTGCGTGGTGGATGTACTCCTCGATGGCCGGCAGGTTGAAGGCATAGTCTTCACAGGCCAGGCTGATTGAGTGACCGCTCTTGCCGGCACGACCGGTACGACCGATGCGGTGTACATAGTCTTCAGCGTCGTCGGGCAGGTCATAGTTGAAGACGTGGGTCACGTCAGGGATGTGCAGACCACGGGCGGCCACGTCGGTGGCGACCAGAATATCGAGCGCACCCTTGGTGAAATCCTCGAGGATCTTCATCCGTTTCTTCTGCGGCACATCACCGGTCAGCAGACCGACGCGGTGGCCGTCATTCTCCAGCCAGGCATGGACGTCTTCACAGACATGCTTGGTGTTGGCGAAGACGATGGCTTTTTCCGGCCACTCCTCTTCCATCAGGGAGAGCAGCAGCAACATCTTGTCTTCATTGGAGGGGTAGAACAGCTCCTCCTTGATCCGCACGCCGGTCATCTGCTCCGGCTCGACCTGCACATGTTCCGGGTGGTTCATGTGTTCGTATGCCAACTCCTGCACACGCAGGGAGAGGGTGGCGGAGAACAGCATGCTCAGACGCTCGGTCGCGGGCGGCATGCGGCGGAACAGGAAGCGGATGTCCTTGATGAAGCCCAGATCGAACATGCGATCTGCTTCGTCCAGTACCACGACCTGAATGTTGCTCAGATCGATGACCTTGGACTTGAAGTAGTCGATGATGCGGCCTGTGGTGCCGATCAGGATGTCGACGCCCTGCTCCAGCACGGCCAGCTGCTTGTCGTAACCTTCGCCGCCGTAGGCGAGGCCGAGTTTCAGGCCGGTAGAAGCGGCGATGCTGTCGGCATCGTTATAGATCTGTACTGCCAGTTCCCGGGTGGGTGCCATGATGATGGCTCTGGGTTGGTTAACCAGACGGGGCTTGGTCAGCGGGTGAGTCAGCAAATAGTTGAATGTCGCGGCCAGGAAGGCAATGGTCTTGCCGGTTCCTGTCTGGGCCTGACCGGCGAGGTCATGGCCCTCTACCAGCAGTGGCAGGGAGAGTGCCTGGATGGGGGTGCAATAGTGAAATCCCTTTGATTCCAGACCAGCCAGAACTTCGGGTTCGAGGCCCATTTGGGCGAATTTGTCGGTCGTTAAGTGTGTTTTGCTCATGGCGGTAGGTTATCAGGTTAGGCTTGCAATAATAAACAGGATCATTTCAAATAGGGCAACTATTGCCTTTATTGACGAGTCAATAAAGCCTTATTTACTGACTGGAGTTGGAGATGAGTGACAAGATTGTTCAGCTGAGCGATGCCAGCTTCGAGGCAGATGTAATCAAAGCCGATGGCGCCGTTCTGGTCGACTTCTGGGCCGAGTGGTGTGGTCCGTGCAAGATGATTGCCCCGATCCTGGAAGAAGTTGCCCAAGAGTACGAAGGTCGCGTGACCGTAGCCAAACTGAACATCGACCATAACTCTGATACTCCGCCCAAGTACGGCATTCGTGGTATCCCGACCCTCTTGCTGTTCAAGAATGGCGAAGTGGCAGCGACCAAGGTCGGTGCACTGTCCAAGACTCAGCTGAAAGAGTTCCTGGACGGCAACCTGTAATAATTAAAGAGGAGCGCATTGCAATAATGCGCTCCTTGTGTTTTATCACCTAGACGCTCATCCCGATTGGTGCTAGTTTATCGCTCGTTTGCTAACCTTTTTGCCTGACTCTTTGCTAACCACAGCCTGGCAATCAAATCCGATCAGCATCAATCCAGCAGACTGTCTCCTCATTTCAATCCTTGCTTACAGACTTTCACCACTATGAATCTGACTGAATTAAAGAACACTCCTGTGTCCGAGCTGGTCAAGCTTGGCGAATCCATGGGGTTGGAAAATCTGGCTCGGGCGCACAAGAAAGATATTATTTTTGCAATCCTCAAGGCGCACGCCAAGGGTGGTGAAGATATCTTTGGCGACGGTGTGCTGGAAATCCTGACCGATGGTTTCGGCTTCCTGCGCAGTGCAGACGGCTCCTATCTGGCAGGCCCTGACGATATCTACGTCTCCCCGAGCCAGATCCGCCGCTTCAACCTGCGTACCGGCGATACCATCTCCGGCAAGATCCGGCCACCGAAAGAGGGCGAACGCTACTTCGCACTGCTCAAGGTCAATGAGGTCAACTACGACCGTCCGGAAAACTCCCGCAACAAGATCCTGTTTGAAAACCTTACCCCCCTGCATGCCAACGAACGTCTGCGCATGGAACGGGGTAATGGCTCTACCGAAGATATCACCGCCCGTGTACTGGACCTGGCTTCCCCCATCGGTAAAGGCCAGCGTGGCCTGATCGTGGCGCCGCCCAAGGCCGGTAAGACCATGCTGCTGCAGAACATCGCCCAGAGCATCGCCTACAACCACCCGGACTGTGAACTGATCGTTCTGCTGATCGACGAGCGTCCGGAAGAGGTGACCGAGATGCAGCGGATGGTGAAAGGTGAAGTGATCGCTTCCACCTTTGACGAGCCTGCTTCCCGTCACGTTCAGGTTGCCGAAATGGTGATCGAGAAGGCCAAGCGTCTGGTCGAGCACAAGAAAGATGTGGTGATCCTGCTGGACTCCATCACCCGTCTGGCTCGCGCCTACAACACCGTTATCCCGTCATCCGGCAAGGTACTGACCGGTGGTGTGGACGCCAACGCCCTGCACCGTCCCAAGCGCTTCTTCGGCGCCGCGCGTAATGTTGAAGAGGGCGGCAGCCTGACCATCATCGCCACCGCGCTGATCGATACCGGCTCCAAGATGGATGAAGTCATCTACGAAGAGTTCAAGGGTACCGGCAACATGGAACTGCACCTCTCGCGCAAGATTGCCGAGAAGCGTGTCTACCCGGCCATCGACATCACCCGCTCCGGCACCCGCAAGGAAGAGCTGCTGACCACTGGTGACGAGCTGCAGAAGATGTGGATCCTGCGCAAGATTGTCCACCCGATGGGCGAGATCGACGGTATCGAGTTCCTCATCGACAAGCTGGCGATGACCAAGACCAACGACGAGTTCTTCGACGCCATGCGGCGCCAGCAGAAGTAAGTCCGGTCAGAAAATGACGAAACCGCGGCCCTGGTCGCGGTTTTTGTTTATCTGTTTTCCGGTTGCCCTAGTAGTATGAGATCCCGATGTCGCATGGATGGAGACGTCATGAAGCCTGTTGTCTGGTTATTGCTGGGATTGCTGAGTGCAATGCCAGTCTGTGCGCAGAGTGCTCCGGCTACGGTGACAGCCGAGACGCTGCAGACGCATCGGCACTATCTGGCGAGCCGTCTGCAGCAAGGACAATTTGCCGCCATCGACTCTCTGCTGGCGACCCTGAGCCGCGAGCAGCGGGAGTTCCTGCTGTTGCAGCTGCTGCGGGATATTCCGGTTACCGCTCCTGCGTCCCCCGCGTTGCAACGCTGGGTCGAGGCACAGGCCGACAAGGCTCCAGAGTGGCTGCAGGAGCAGCAGGTAGACGGTTTTCTGGTGCAGCAACCTGTCTACGATTTTGCCGCGCAGGCCCGTCAGTTGCTGGGCGAATGGCAACTGCACTCATTGGTGCAGCGTTATCAGCAGCAACTTGCCCAGGGCAACTTCCAGCTAAAGTCCATCTACTACAGCAGTAACCCCGATATTGCCATGCAGCAGCAAGCTCTGTTGCTGGCCCTCGACGCCTTGCCGCAATCGATCTGGATGCGGGAGGCGCAAGCGCTGGCCAGCCGGAATATCTATCTGCCCGACAATCAGCTGTTGCTCCATCTGCTGCTGCGCACAGGTGAACCGGCGCTCTATGGCATGTTGTGGCGGCGGCCGGCAGATCAGGATGCGCTGCGCGCACTCGCCACCATCAACCGCTTCCATCATGGCAATACGGCCAGCTCCCTGCTGATTGCCGCCAGCGGCAATCCCGGTTTGAGAGAGCCGGCCCTGCGCCAGCTGAGCGCCCTCTCTCCTTTGCCGCCACAAGCCCAGAAATACCTGCTGGCCGAGCTCTCCAACCGCCAATACGGGGCGCTGGTGGCCGGTCTATTGATGGAGGTGGATGAACCCCAGTTGCTCTCCGGCCTTGCCAGACGCCTCGGCCAGCGTGATCTCCCCCCCGCAGCACCGAGTCTGCTGCCTGATTCGGGTACACCCGATGGGCAGCCAGGGTTATAATGCGTGACCTCCTGAACCCGGTTGGGAACTTGCATGAAATACAAGGATTTGCGTGATTTCATCGCGCAGCTGGAACAAAACGGACAACTCAAGCGCATCACCCGCGAGATAGACCCCTATCTGGAGATGACCGAGATCAGCGATCGCACCCTGCGTGCGGGTGGCCCGGCTCTGCTGTTCGAAAATCCCAAAGGCTACACCATGCCGGTGCTGACCAATTTGTTCGGCACCCCGGATCGGGTTGCCATGGGCATGGGGCAGCCCGATGTGGGCGCTCTGCGTCAGGTCGGGGTCTGGCTCTCCTATCTCAAGGAGCCCGAGCCGCCCAAGGGATTCAAGGAGCTGATGGAGAAGCTGCCGATCTTCAAGCAGGTGCTCAACATGCCGACCAAGCGCCTCTCTTCCGCCCCCTGCCAGCAGGTGGTGCAGGAGGGAGATGCGGTCGGTCTCGACCAGATCCCGATCCAGCACTGCTGGCCCGGCGATGTGGCGCCGCTGGTCACCTGGGGCCTCACCATCACCCGCGGCCCCTACAAGAAGCGCCAGAACCTCGGCATCTATCGCCAGCAGAAGATCGCCAAAAACAAGCTGATCATGCGCTGGCTGGATCATCGTGGCGGTGCCATCGATTTTCGCGAGTGGCAGGAGGCCCACCCGGGCGAGCGATTCCCGGTGGTGGTGGCACTCGGTGCCGATCCGGCGACCATTCTCGGCGCGGTGACGCCGGTGCCGGATACTCTCTCCGAATATGCCTTTGCCGGTCTGCTGCGCGGCAGCCGTACCGAGGTGATCAAGGCCATCAGCTGCGATCTGGAGGTGCCCGCCAGCGCCGAGATCGTGCTGGAAGGCTATCTGGAGCCGGGTGAGATGGCGCCGGAAGGGCCCTATGGCGACCACACCGGTTACTACAACGAGGTGGACGAGTTCCCGGTCTTTACCATCACCCACATCACCAAGCGGCGCGATGCCATCTATCACAGCACCTACACCGGCCGTCCGCCCGATGAACCGGCGGTACTGGGTCTGGCGCTGAACGAGGTGTTCGTGCCGCTGCTGCAGAAGCAGTTCCCCGAGATTGTGGACTTCTATCTGCCGCCGGAGGGGTGCTCCTACCGGATGGCGGTGGTGACCATCAAGAAGCGTTACCCGGGCCACGCCAAGAGGGTGATGCTGGGAGTCTGGTCCTTCCTGCGCCAGTTTATGTACACCAAGTTCGTGGTGGTGTGTGACGATGACGTCAACGCCCGCGACTGGAAGGATGTGATCTGGGCCATCACCACCCGGATGGACCCGGCACGGGACACCACCTTGATCGAGCATACGCCGATCGACTATCTGGACTTCGCCTCGCCGGTCTCCGGCCTCGGCTCCAAAATGGGGCTGGATGCCACCAACAAGTGGCCGGGCGAGACCAATCGGGAGTGGGGTCAGCCCATAGTTCAGGATGAGGCGGTGAAGCAGAAGGTCGATGCCATCTGGGATGAGCTCAATATCCTCGGATGAGGCAAACATGACAGCTTTGCTGCAAAAAGTGATGCGATCCGCATTGATTTGAGTATTCTCGACTGACGGGGCCAGGGCTGCTGGTCGTCACTCCATAGTGAAACAATGAGCGAAGCGGGCCGAGCGAGCCCGCCACAAGGACAAGAATGCAACGTATCAAATGCCGCGTAGAGGAACTGCGCGAATATGTCGACACCATCTGGCATGTGGCTCTGACGCCGCAGCAAGCGATCAGCTTCAAGCCGGGCCAGTATCTGCTGGTGGTGATGAGCGATTCGGACAAGCGCCCCTTCTCCATCGCCAACTCGCCGACCCGCCCGGGCGTGCTGGAGCTGCAAATTGGTGCCACTCCCGAGAACGCCTATGCCGGTCAGGTGCTGGCCCGCATGCGCGAGCAGGGGGAGATCGAGGTCGAATTGCCGGCTGGCAAGGCGTTCCTGCGCGATGAGTCTCCCCGTCCGCTGATCCTGATGGCGGGCGGCACCGGCTTCTCTTACGCCCGCTCCATTCTGGAATATCTGATCGACACAGGCAGCAAGCGCCCGGTGTTCTTCTACTGGGGGGTGCGTCAGGCTCACTGGCTCTACGAACTGGAGCAGATGCAGCAGTGGGAGCGTGACTATGCGCCGCTCACCTTTATCCCGGTGGTGCAGGAGCCGGATGCTGACTGGACCGGCAAGAGCGGACTGGTGCACAAGGCGATCATGGATGACTTCGTCAGCCTCCACGACTACGACATCTATGTCGCCGGTCGCTTCGAGATGGCGGGGGCCGCGCGTGAGGAGTTCAAGATCCTCGGCGCCGAGCCGGAGCGCATCTTCGGTGACGCCTACGAATTTATCTGACGGGATCCCCGCTTGGATGACGCAGCCCCCGGTTTTGCCGGGGGCTTTTGTTTTTGTGGCTGCCGCAGTACCTGATCGTACCGAATGGTTGGATTATCGCGGCGTTATCCCATTATTTTTCAATATATTGGCTATGAATGGCTACTAATCTGGCTTGGCTGGTGGCATCTTTGTTTGGATTGACAAGAGTATCCATAGAGCAAGCACAAGGAGGCGCAGTGTTAAGCAAAGAGGCAAGGGGGCAACCCGGGTATGATCGGGAGGCACCCTGCGCGACTGAGCTGGCCGCCATGCCGGAACCCTCCTCCGGTGGTGATGCGTTTGCCCGTTTGCAGGCAGAGATCGCCGCTTTGCAGCATGAAAACGGCCTGTTGCAGGAGAAGCTCAATGCCGCCCTCGATGGCACCGGCATCTGTCTCTGGCAGGGCACCATTCCCACCGGCGAACTGCGGGTCTTCAATCTGCAGAACTTTCAGGCTGGCGATATGGCCCCTCATTTCGATCAGTGGAGCGCCAAGCTCCATCCCGACGATCGCGCCCATGCCATGGGCAGCTACTTTGCCCACCTTGAGAGGAAAACGCCCTTCTACGAAGCTGAATACCGCACCATCAGCCCGGCCGGGGAGATCACCTGGCTGTGGGATCGTGGTCGCGTAGTGGAGTGGGATGATGAGGGCAGGCCATTGCGGATCATGGGCTCCCATATCGATATCACCCAGCGCAAGGCTTATGAGCAGCGGCTGGCAGAGCGTGCCAACTGCGATGCGCTCACCGGCCTGCTCAACCGGCAGGGATTTGGCAAGGCGTTCGCTCTACAGCCGCCACAAGGGACGGGGGCACTGCTCTTTATCGATCTGGATGACTTCAAGGGGATCAATGACCAGTTGGGCCACGCTTGTGGTGATCAGGTACTGCAGCAGATGGCGGAGTGGTTGCGTCTCATTATGCCGGGCTCTGCCCTGTGCGGCCGTTACGGCGGTGACGAGTTTGTGGTTTATCTGCATCGTGATGTATCAAACCATGCTCTGGCTCATCTGGCCGATGCCCTGATCTGCCGGATGCATGGTTACGTGCCCAAACCCGGTTGCCCGCAGCGGGTGGGGCTGAGTATCGGCATCGCCCTGTGGGAGGAGCAACCATTGAGCTTCCGACAGGCATTGGAGGTGGCCGACCGGGCCATGTACGAGGCCAAGGCGCGCGGCAAGCGGGCCTGGTATCTGCTTCAGGTGTGATGCTTTTTACAGGTTCAATACAAAGCAAAAACCCCAGCTGAGCTGGGGTTTTCGTTATTCGCCTTTGGCGCCGAGCTGCTGCTCGAGCTGAGCCAGCTTGCTTTCGAGGGCGGCCAGTTTTTCCCGGGTACGCAGCAGCACCTTGGTCTGCACGTCGAACTCTTCACGGCTGACCAGATCCAGCTTGCCCAGCTGCGCTTGCAGTACCTGACGCATCTTCTTCTCGGCCTCTTCACCCATGCTGCGAATGCCGGGTGGCAGGGAGTTGTGCACCTGCTTGGCGATCTCTTCCAGTTTCTTCGGGTCGATCATGATGTCCTCCTTAAGCGTTGGCGGACATTCTACCGACAATTCCCTCACTTTGCCGAGATCGCGGCGGCTTTTTAGTCGTGATGGTGCCCGCTGGCTGGTCGGGTCTGGTTAATCACTCACTGTTGTTACCCTTGCGCCCCTTTGTTGACGTAAAACCTTGATTCTCGCCACAAACCTGAGCAGAAGATGACCAACATGAGTCTCGTTGGTTGTTGGTTTTATGTTAACGTCTTGCAGTCGCGGTCGTGATGGCCTCGTTGGCTGGTGATGGATAACAACCCTATAAAAAGAGAATAAAAAATGAAGAAGAAGCTAATTTATGCAGCTGTTGTCAGCGCTCTGCTGAGCGGATGTGGTGGAGATGACAACAAGGGAGATACTACCAGCTCCCTGGACTATGCCCTGAGTGGAGCCAATGGACTTCGCCCGAGCGTGCTGGCCCCCCGTGCCAGCGACGGTACCCTGAAGTTTTCGACAGAAACTGCTGATCTGTCGAACCCGGTATCTGCCCTCTCCACCCTGGATGGCTGGTCAACCACCCAACCCGTCCAGCTGGTACCGGCGACCGTGACCGGTGTCTCAGTGCCGGCACCGGCAGCCAGCGAGTATGCTTCTGCCGTTGCGCCCCTCTACCTGCTCGAGCTCACGCTGGATCCGGTCACTCTGCAACCCAACGGAGTCAAGGGCGGCAAGCCACTGGTTTATGGGACCGACTTTGTGGTCACTGGCGGGGACGGCAAGCTCAATCTGGTTCCGCTCAAGCCGCTCAATCCCTCTTCTTACTACATGATCGTGGCGACCGACTCCCTCAAGGACAGTCGTGGTACGCCGCTCAAGGCGGGAGGCGATTACAGCAGCTTCAAATCGACAGCTGGCGCAACTACTCAGGAGCAGACCATCAACGGCCTGATCTCGCTGCAGGAAGGTCTGTTCAAAGCGGCCACCGGGATCACCAGCGATCGGGTGATCTTCTCCGACTGGTTTGCCACCCAATCTGGTGCCGATGTGCTGCTGGCAGTGAAAAGTGCCGCCGCTTCGGTGCTGAAGAGCCCGAGCCTGGACGCCGCGGCGCTGTGGAAACAGGATGCCAAGGGCAGCACCAGCCTGCCAGCAACCTATACCATCAACGGTCTTAATGGCGGGGTGGATTTTCTGACCCAGCTGGCGAATGAGCCATTCTTGCCGCAGGAACAGAAAGATGCACTGACTGCCGCCTTTGGTGTTGGTACGCCGCTTAACGGGGTTGCCCAGCTGACCAAGGTTTATACCGGCACCGTCAAGCTCCCTTACTTCCTCTCTACTCCTGCGATAGCCGGCTCCTGGGACAAGGCCAAGACCCAATCCTGGCACGGCGCCATTCCCAGCCTCTATGCCATCGCCAACGCGCTGAAAGCGGGCGATACCGAGGTGATCGGTGGACTGGTCGGAGCGGGCGTGGACCCGGCATTGCTGGGTGAGCTGATCGCCGACCCGAGCCGTCAGAGTGAACTGCTGACCGAGGCGAGCAAGCTGATCGGGGTGACCCTCACCTCCGGTGGCAAGCCGCTGGATACCGAGCGCAATATCGGTCGTTTCAACCCGTTGCCGACTCTGACCGAAGTACAATCGGTACCGCTGCGGATCTTCGCTGCTGCACCGCTCAATACAATTACTGATGTGATCATCTATCAGCACGGGGTTACCTCCATCAAGGAGAACGCCTATGCGCTGGCGCTGGGCCAGATTGGTGCTGGTCTGCAAGTCACACCAACAGCCAAAAATGTCGCTGTGGTAGTGATCGATCATCCGCTGCACGGTGAGCGTGGCTATGCCCTGAGCGGCAGCATGGATACCGTCACCACCTCCGAGAATCCGACTCCCTATCTGAATCTGGGCTATCTGACGGTGGCGCGGGACAACCTGAAACAGAGCGTGGCCGATCTGCTTGGCCTTCGCCTGGCTGTCGGTCTGGCCAATGCCAAGGGGCTGGGTGGCCAATTGGGTGGTGCCGGTCTGAAGGTGCATTTCCTCGGTCACTCACTCGGTGCCATTACCGGGGCCAATCTGCTGGCTGTCGCCAACCAGACCACCGGCAGTGCTCAGGCTGATGCCCTGTTCAAGTTCGATACCGGTGGTCTGGCGATGCCGGGTGGCGGCATCGCGCCGCTGTTGCTCAACTCGCCGAGCTTCGGGCCGACCATCAAGATGAGCGTGCTTACCTCGGGTAGTCCGGCGCTGAAAGCGGGCTTTACCGCCTATGCACCGAATTGCAAAACGGCTGCCGCCACTTGCTTCGTCAACGAGTTCCTGCCCAGTCTGGATGCGGCCACGCAGGCGGGTGCGGCGAGCACCTTGCAGAGCTATACCTTTGCCGCCCAGTCAGTGCTGGACTCTGCGGACCCGATCAATCTGGGCAGTGGCGTCGCCAAGAGCTTCCCGCTGTTCGCCACCGAAATTGTGGGTGATGGCGCCCTCAATCTGCCGGATCAGGTGATCCCCAACAGCATCGCCTCTGCACCGTTGGGTGGCACCGAGCCGCTGTTCCGGGTGCTGGGTTTGCAAGAGCTGAAGGGTTCCGGCGTGCTCCCGGCGGGTCACCATGCTGCGCGCTTCCTGAAAGGGGGCCATAGCTCGCTGCTGGCTCCTGACGAGAACTTCGATCCGGCTGGCGCGGTCACCACCGAGATCCAGACCCAGTTCGCCAGCTTCTTTATGAGTAGCGGTGCGGCGGTCAAGGTAACCGATGACACCCTGATCAAGCAGTAACTGCCTATCGCGTAAAAAAACGCCGCCCTTCGGGGCGGCGTTCTCGTTTCTGCAGTTGCTGAAAAATCAGCCCGGCTGGTGGTTGCGATCCAGCCAGCCTTGCAGCAGGCCGACCAGCAGGCCGGTCAGGTGGGCGATGTTGGCGGTGCTGGTGCCGAGCATGTCGAAGAAGCCGAGCACCATCCAGAACAGCATAAAGCCCATCAGCGCCGGTGGCAGAGTGAGGCCGCAGGCCGGTTGCAGCTTGCTGCGCAGCCAGCAGTAGCCGAGCAGGGCATAGACCACGCCGGAGAGGCCGCCAAACAGCGGGCCGCTGGCAAAAAACTCGGCGATATTGGGCAGGGCGGCGCCCACCAGCAGCAGGATCAGCAGCTTGCCGCTGCCGAGGCGCTGTTCGATCTGGCCGCCGAGATACCACCACCAGAGCAAGTTGAACACCAGATGGAGCACCGAGAAGTGGATCAGGGCGGGGGTGAAATAACGCCATGCCTGCCAGTCGGTGAACTGGGCCAGCGTCGGGTGGAATGCCAGTTCATCGTAGATGGGCAGGCCGATGGCCTCGATCCCGTAGATGGCGAGACAGGCGATGATAACCACCAGCGTCAGTGGCCCCGCCTGATGGAGGAAATCGGTGATGGGGTCCGTCATCCCCTTGCTGTAGTCGATGCGGGCATCGGCGCGGCCGGATTGCCAGGAGGCTTCCATATAGCGCGGGTGGCCCGGCTCGGCCAGAAAGCGCTTCACCTCCAGCTGGGCCTGAGCGAGGCGTTGCTCGTCCGCCAGCCAGATGGTGACCCCCAGCTCGGACTGGGTCAGCTCGCAGGAGATCCCTAGCGTCGCCAGATAGTCCACCAGCGCCTGCGCCATGCGGGCGTTGTCGAGCACCAGCAGCTGGATCATGCCTCGCCTGCCTCGATGGGAAACTCCCTGCGCCACGCCTCGAAGCCGCCATCCAGACTGTAGACCTCGTCATAACCCTGTTGCAGCAGGTATTGGGCCGCCCCTTGACTGCTGTTGCCGTGATAGCACATCACGATGACCGGGGTATCGAAATCCACTTCATTCATAAAGCGCGCCAGGGTGCCATTGGTGAGGTGGAAGGCGCCGACCGCGTGGGCCGCTTCAAAGGATTGCGGGTCGCGAATATCCACCAGACGGGCTTCACCCGCGCTCAGTTTCTGGTGGGCATCATGGGCATTGATATGGGCAAACTGGTCCATCGGGATGTCCTGCGAATAGGTTGATTACGGGCCAGTGTACCGCAAGCTTGGGCGCAAACTAACCCCACAAAAGATAAGGGAGCCAGCGGCTCCCTTGTTGATATGGCATGCGGGTCAGTGGGTTAACCGCCCAGATAGGCCTGCCGCACTGCCGGGTTGGCCAGCAGGGCGGCGCCCGTGTCTTGCAGCACCACGTGGCCGTTCTCCAGCACATAGCCGCGGTCGGCCAGCTTGAGCGCCTGGTTGGCGTTCTGCTCCACCAGAAAGATGGTCATCCCCTTCTGGCGCAACTGCTCTATGGTGTCGAAGATCTGCTGGATGACGATGGGGGCCAGCCCCAGCGAGGGTTCATCCAGCAGCAGCAAACGCGGTTTGCTCATCAGGGCGCGGCCGATGGCCAGCATCTGTTGCTCGCCGCCGGACATGGTGCCTGCCCGCTGTTCCAGCCGTTCGTGCAGGCGCGGAAACAGGGTGAACACCTGATCCAGCAGGCCATGCTGCTCTGCCTTGTCGACGAAGAAGGCGCCCATCAGCAGGTTCTCCTCCACCGTCAGGCGGGCGAAGATGCGGCGTCCCTCCGGCACCACGGCGATATCCTTGCGCATGATGCGGGCGGTGGTGAGGGTGCTGATCTGTTCCCCCTCAAACCAGATGGAGCCGCTGCTGGGCTTGGGTTCACCGCAGAGGGTCATCAGCAGGGTGGTTTTGCCAGCGCCGTTGGCGCCGATCAGGGTGACGATTTCCCCCTCTTTCACCTCGACGCTGACATCGTGCAGTGCCTGAATTTTGCCGTAGTGGGTCGATACGTTGCGAAGTTCTAACATCTTTTTGTCCTTACGACTCGCCCAGATAGGCCTTGATCACTGCCGGGTTGTTGCGGATTTCATCCGGCTTGCCGTGGGCCAGCGGGGTGCCCTGGCTGACCACGAAGATGCGGTTGGAGATGCCCATCACCAGCTTCATATCGTGTTCGATCAGCAGCACCGAGACACCGAATTCGTCCCGCAGGCTCATGATGAGCTCGTCCAGTTCGTCGGTCTCCTTCGGGTTGAGGCCGGCAGCCGGTTCATCCAGCATCAGCAGCTCGGGACGGGTCGCCATGCAGCGGGCGATCTCGAGGCGGCGCTGCTGACCGTAGGCCAGATTACCGGCAGCGCGGTTGGCGAGATCCTTGAGGCCCACTTTATCCAGCCAGAAGGCGGCCCGCTCCAGCCCCTCCTGCTCGGCACGGCGGAAGGCCGGGGTCTTGAACAGGCCGGCGATAAAGCTGGTGTTGAGGTGCTGGTGCTGGGCAACAAGCAGGTTCTCCACCGCTGTCATTTCCTTGAACAGCCGCACATGCTGGAAGGTACGCACAATCCCCTTGCGGGCAATGAGGTGGCCGGGCAGCCCCTGGATCTCCTCACCCTTGTAGCGGATGGTGCCGCCGCTCGGGCAGTAGAAACCGGTCAGGCAGTTGAAGATGGTGGTCTTGCCCGCGCCGTTGGGGCCGATGATGGAGATCACCTCGCCCTTGTCGATATCCAGTTTTACCCCGTTGACGGCCAGCAGGCCCCCGAAGCGCATCGACAGATCAGAGACTTCCATTAACTTCTGATGAGTACTCATTTCTTCAACTCCAGATGCGGACGGGTCATCGGCAACAATCCTTGTGGCCGCCAGATCATCATGAACACCATCAAGAGGCCGAACATCAGCATGCGGTACTCGTTGAATTCGCGGGCCAGCTCCGGCAGCACCGTCATCACGATGGCAGCCAGCACCACCCCGATCTGGGAGCCCATGCCCCCCAGCACCACAATGGCGAGCACGATGGCCGACTCGATAAAGACGAAGGATTCCGGGCTGATAAAGCCCTGCCGGGAGGCAAAGAAGCTGCCGGCAAAGCCCGCGAAGGTGGCGCCTATGGTGAAGGCGGTCAGCTTGATGATGGTGGGGTTGAGCCCCAGCGATTTGCAGGCGATCTCGTCTTCCCGCAGCGCTTCCCAGGCTCGGCCAAGGGGCATGCGCAGCAGGCGGTTGATGACAAACAGGGTCACCACCACCAACACCAGCGCCATCAGGTAGAGGAAGATCACCTTGTGGTTGGCGTTGTAGGTAATGCCGAAGAAGTTGTGGAAGGTATCAAAGCCCCCATCCTTGACGGTGCGGTTGAACTCCAGACCCCCCAGCGTCGGCTTGGGGATGCCGGAGATCCCGTTCGGGCCGCCGGTCAGGGTAGTCATGTTGTTGAGCAGGATGCGGATGATCTCGCCAAAACCCAGGGTGACGATGGCCAGATAGTCCCCCCGGAGCCGCAGCACCGGGAAACCGAGCAGGAAGCCGAAGGTAGCGGCCATCAGCCCGGCGATGGGCAGGCACTCCCAGAAGCTCAGTCCGAAGTAGGTGTTGAGTAGGGCATAGCTGTAGGCACCGACCGCGTAGAAGCCGACATAGCCGAGATCGAGCAGACCGGCGAGGCCGACCACCACGTTCAGCCCCAGCCCCAGCATGATGTAAATCAGGGTGAGGGTGGCGAGATCGATGGCGCCGCGAGAAGCCATAAAGGGCCAGCTCACCGCAAACAGCAGCACCAGCACGGCGGTGAGGTTATAGAGCTTGGGCGCCTCTTCCGGGCTCGGCAGCACCAGCTTGGTGAAGCCGACCGAGAAGCCGCTGATGGAGGCCTGAAACAGCTTGGCAATCTGGCCGCGCAGCATCTGGAACCAGAAAACAATGGTGGCGCCCCCCAGTAGCCAGGCCAGCGACACATCGAGGCGGCTCACTACCTGCAGGCTGGAGCCATCGGTCTCCAGCTTGAAGCCGAGCAGCCAGAAGGAGAGCACCAGCAGCACCAGGCTGGCGATACTGGCGTGGATCAATTGATGTTTCATCACACTTTCTCCACTTCCGGACGACCCAAGATGCCAGTAGGCATAAAGAGCAGCACAAAGATGAGCAGGGCAAACGCCATCACATCTTTGTACTCGGTGCTGAGATAACCGGCGGTGAGCGCTTCAACCACCCCCAGCAGCAGGCCGCCCAGTACGGCGCCCGGAATGCTGCCGATACCGCCCAATACTGCGGCAGTGAAGGCCTTCAGACCGGCCATAAAGCCGAGGTAGGGGTTGATGACGCCGTAATACATGCCGAGCAGCACCCCGGCCACGGCGGCCAGTGCAGCCCCCAGCACGAAGGTGATGGAGATGACCACGTGGGTGTCGATGCCCAGCAGATTGGCCATCTTGATATCTTCCGAACAGGCGCGGCAGGCGCGGCCCATGCGGGAGCGGCCGATGAACTGGGTCAGCGCCAGCATGGTGATGAAAGTCACCACGAAAATGATCAGCTGCATATAGGAGAGGCTGGCCTGAAAACCATCCTCACCCCCCAGGGTCCAGCCACCTGAGATCAGGCTGGGCATGGCGATATCCCGCGAGCCCTGAGCCATGCGCATCATGTTCTGCAAGAAGATCGACATGCCGATGGCGGAGATGAGGGGGATCAGCCGGTTGCCACCGCGCAGTGGCCGGTAGGCGACTCGCTCGATGCTCCAGCCATAGGTGCCGGTGATGATGATACTGACCAGGAAGGCGCCTCCCAGCAGTAGAAAGGTGCTGTCGATGCCCATCATCATGAGCCCCGCCATCACCATGAAAGCGACATAGGAGCCGATCATGTAAACCTCGCCGTGGGCGAAGTTGATCATGCCGATGATGCCATAGACCATGGTGTAGCCAATGGCGATCAACGCATAGGTGCTGCCTATGGTTAATCCGTTCAGCAGTTGCTGAACGAGATAAAGGAGGTGTTCGGACATACTGCGTTCCCTGTACTTGCCCGCAAAGAGAGGAGGGGGTGAGCGTACTCACCCCCGATCGGCAGATTATTTGACTTGGCTGGAAGTACCGTCAGCGTGCCACTGGAACACACCAAATTCGAAGCCTTTCAGGTCACCGTTAGGTGCCCAGGTCAGGGGGCCCATCACGGTATCGATCGGTGCGGCCTTGATGGCGGCGGCAACGGCGGCCGGGTCATCTTCACCCGCCTTGGCGATACCGGCAGCCAGGCTCTGCACCGCGGCATAGGTGGTCCAGACGAACGGGCCGGAGGAGTCCTGACCCTTGGCCTTGAACGCCGCCACCAGCGGGGCGTTGGCAGGCACCAGATCGTATTTGTTCGGCAGGGTCACCAGCAGGCCTTCGGAAGCCGGGCCGCCGATGGCGGAGATATCCTTGTTACCGACCCCTTCCGGGCCCATGAACTTGGCTTTCAGCCCCTTCTCGCCAGCCTGACGCAGGATCAGGCCCAGCTCAGGGTGATAGCCGCCGTAGTAGACGAAATCGACGTTCTCTTTCTGCAGCTTGGCGATCAGGGCGGAGAAGTCCTTGTCACCGGCGGTGATCCCTTCATAGGCCACCACCTTCACGCCAGCCTTGTCCAGTGCTGCTTTGACGCTGGAGGCGATCCCTTCACCGTACTGCTTCTTGTCGTGGATAACGGCGACGCGCTGGGGTTTGACCTGCTCGATGATGTACTTGGCGGCAGTCGGGCCCTGATCGCTATCCAGACCGATGGTGCGCAGAGTCAGCTGGTAACCGCGCTCGGTGATCTTGGGGTTGGTGGAGGCGGGGGTGACCATCAGGATCCCCTCGTCTTCATAGATGTCGGAGGCGGGCAGGGTATTGTCGGAGCAGAGGTGGCCGACCACGAACTTGACGCCATCATTCACCACCTTGTTGGCGATGGCTACCGCCTGCTTGGGATCACAGGCATCGTCATAGATGACGGCTTCGATCTGCTTGCCATTGATGCCGCCAGCCTTGTTGATCTGCTCGACCGCCATCTTGCCGCCGGTGAACTGCATGTCCCCGTACTGGGCAACCGGGCCGGTGAGCGGGCCTGCGATACCTATCTTGATGGTGTCTGCCGCGTGTGCGATGGAGATCGATCCAAACAGAGCCAAAGAAACCGCTGCGCTTACTGTAATTTTGCTCAACTTATGCATTGATTCGTCCCTTAATCAGTGGATTGTTTCATTTACGAGTGCCATTCCGGATCGACATCCCGTGCATCCGGCTATAGGTATGGTTCTATCATTCCTCACGGGGCAATAACAAGCTGTTAAAGATACTAACCAGAGGGGGTGGGGTGGGCTTATTTTGAAATAAATGACCTGTCATTTGTGTTTAATTGGAATTTAGTATCGATTCTTCGCCTTAACATCTTGGTAACCAGAGGTGATTATGATGAAGCACAGAGGATTAGTCTGGTGATATTTTACTCTGATGGTGCTCCCATTTTGACCATTAATCGTTTGCGCAAACAGAAATGAGCGCCTAAATTAGCCGGCATTGACAATTCCGTGGCAGAGCCCGTTAAAACCAAGCCTTTATTCGGGAAATCTGCTAATGTTCCGCCTTTGACAGTCAGGAGACAGAGATGGCCACTATCAAGGATGTCGCCTCGCGCGCAGGCGTATCCATCTCCACCGTCTCACATGTGCTCAACCACACTCGGCGGGTCAGCGAAGACGCGACCCAGAAAGTGATTGAGGCGGTGGCAGAACTCAACTACGCGCCCAACTCGGTAGCGCGCAGTCTTAAGATAAATTCGACCAAGACCATTGGCATGCTGGTCACCACCAGCGTAAACCCCTTCTTCGCGGAAGTGGTGCAAGGGGTTGAAGCGTACTGCTTCGAACAGGGCTACAGCCTGATCCTCTGCAACACCGAAAACCAGCCGCCTCGCCAACAGCATTACCTGAGAATGCTGATGGAAAAACGGGTGGATGGTCTGCTGGTATTGGGGACCGATATCGACACCCCGTTGCGCGACATGCTGCGCATCCACAAGAACGTGCCGCAGGTGGTACTGGATTGGGGCACGGAGTGCGATTTCGCCAACGTCATCAACGACAACGCCCGCATCGGCGCCCGCATGGCCGTACGCCATCTGCTGGAGCTGGGGCACCGTGACATCGTCTGCATCACTGGCCAGCTCTCCAAGCCGACCACCCAGCAGCGACTGGACGGGGTGCGTGATGCGCTGGGCGAGCACGGTCTGACCCTTAAAGATGAACAGGTCTTTGAAGGGGACTACGAGAGCCAGAGCGGCTTCGATGCCATGCAGCGCATCCTGGCCCTGCAGCCTCGCCCGACTGCGGTCTTTGCCTTCGACGATCCCATGGCGATCGGCGCGATTTGCGCAGCCTGGGAAGCGGGAGTCAAGGTGCCGGACGATATCTCCATCATCGGCTACGACGATGTGGAGATGGCGCGCTTCTCCAGCCCGCCGCTGACCACCATCCGCCACCCGAAGGCCGAACTGGGCCAGCTGGCGGTGAAGCATCTGGTCAGCCGGATCCGCAACAAGGAGCTGGAAGTGGAGTCGATGACGGTACAGCCCGAGCTGATCGTCCGTCGCTCGGTCAAACCGCTGCGTTAATCCGCACCCGTTGCCAAAACGAAAAACCCCCTCTGTCACGAGGGGGTTTTTGTTTATGGGCGGTTTATTTCAGTTCCGGCCAGTAGGCTTTGTTGGCCTCTATCAAGTCATCGAGAATGGACTTGGCCACCGAGGCGCTAGGTACTGTCTTGGAGAGGGTGATGGCTTGCCACAGCTTCTGGTAAGAGTGCTCGACCCAGGCTTCGACCACCAGTTTCTCGACCGCGACCTGCTGGCCCATCATGCCCTGCTGGAACAGCGGGATGCTGCCCACCTGCAACGGCTCTGGCCCGCTACTGCCGACCAGGCAGGGGATCTCGACCATGGCTTCCGGGTCAAAGTTGGGGATGGCGCCGCGATTGGGAACGATCAGCAGCATCCGCTCCTGGGTATTGAAGGCGATGGCGGTTGCCAGGTCAACGATATAGGAGGCGTGCTCATCGATCTCCAGCTCGCCCGCTGCTGAATTACCTGCCTTGACGATGTCGGTACAGGCGGTGAAGACCTGCTTCTCGCGGTGCTCCATCACCTCGTTGGCGCGTGTGTGTTCCGGGTTGGAGTGGGCCACCACATAGTCCGGGTAGAGGTAGTACTTCAGATAGGTGTTGGGCAGGGTATCCGGGTCGAGCGCCCATACATCCTTTGCCTTGGCGAAGGTATCGTTCCAGCTTGCTTCGGCATGGCTGGCGCTATTGGGCACATAGCCGTGGCGGGCGACGTGCTCCTTGATCTTCGGCATCAGGTCGTTGCCTTCCAGATCCTCGATGCGGGTCCACCAGCCAAAGTGGTTGAGGCCGTAGTAGCGTACCCGCATCTCTTTGCGGGATTTGAGACCGGCAATCTGGGCCATGCGCCCCTCGATCCCGATCGGCATGTCGCAGATGTTGAGGATTTTGGCGTTGGGACGCAGGCGACGGGTCGCTTCGGCCACAATGGCGGCCGGGTTGGAGTAGTTGAGCATCCAGGCATTGGGTGAGTACTGCTCCATATAGTCGACCAGCTCCAGCACTCCGCCGATGGAGCGCATGCCATAGGCGATACCGCCCGGGCCGCAGGTCTCCTGGCCGACCACGCCATGACGCAGCGGGATCTTCTCGTCCAGCTCGCGCATCGGATATTTGCCAACCCGGATATGGGCCATGACGAAATCTACATCGCTAAACGCTGCTTTGGGGTCGGTGCCATAGCTGAAGGCGATCTCGGGAGCCTTCTCTTTCAGCAAGATTTTGCAGGCTTCGGCGATGATCTCCTGACGGGCACCATCGTTGTCGTAGAATTTGATCTCCTTGAGCGGGAAGCGATGCTGATTTTCCAGCAACATCAGAACGATACCTGGAGTAAAAGTGCTACCACCACCGGCAATGACTACAGAGAATTTTTTCATGATCATGACTCCATTACTAAAGACGATTGTTGATGACTGTTGTTCATAATCGATTCCATATTTTCACGTACCTGAGGTACATGCAGACCGATAATTACCTGGATACTATCGCCATGGCGGACGACACCATGGGCTCCCAATTTAATAAACTCCTCATCTGCATCTGCTAGCTTGCTGTTAACCAGCGATATTCTTAAGCGCGTGGCACAATTATTCAGACTGCGTATATTTTTGACTCCACCAAGCGCTTCGATAATTTGTGTTGCACTATCACTGCTACGCTGGTTTTTGGCTGCCTGATAATCTGACTTGGAATAAAGCTTTATTTCACTGTCTTCCCGGCCCGGTGTTTTAAGATTGAGCCTGATAATCAGCGCGCGGAATATCAGGAACCAGATGCCGGTAAAGACCAATCCGATAGCGATCTGGGTGAACATCATTCCCGCATGGTTGTGGAACATGGGTATCCAGTTCTGCGGCAGGAACTGGTCGAGCAGACCTCCACCCATGTTGCCGACCACACCAAACAGGTACATCACAGTCGACATGGTGGCTGCCAGCAGGGCGTGGATGGCAAACAGCAGCGGCGAGATGAAGAGGAAGGTGAACTCCAGCGGCTCGGTGATGCCGACCAGAATGGCGGTCAGGGTGGCCGGGATCAGCAGGCCTGCAACCTTGGCCTTGTTCTCTTTGGCTGCCGTGGCATAGATGGCCAGGGCAATCCCCATGGCACCGAAAATCTTCGAGTTGCCATGCAGGGCAAAGCCACCCTGAGGGAACTGTTCAATCAGCGGGCGAGTGCTCTGGCTGAACTCCAGCATGTGCTGCGCCCAGTAGAGTTGAATGCCCCCCTCTACTGCCGCTGGGCCGAAGATGAAGGGGCCGTAGATAAAGTGATGCAGGCCGGTCGGGATCAAAATCCGCTCGAGGAAGGTGTATACCCACACCCCGACCGGACCCGAGATCAGCATGAAATTCTGCAGGGAGGCGATGCCCATCTGTACTTTTGGCCAGCCAAGCAGGGTCAGCCAGGCACAGGGGATCATCACGAAGAAGGCGACAATGGTGACAAAGGAGCTGCCCTGAAATATGCCGAGAAAGACCGGCAGTTGGCGATCAAACAGGCGGTTGTGCAGTGCCGTCACGATGCCGGAGATGACGATGGCCCCTATGATGCTGGTATCCAGGGTCTTGATCCCCGCTACCATGGCGAGGCCACTTTCACCCCCTACATCCTGACTGAAGTCGACCCCGAAATAACTGCCCCAGGTCATGCCCATGGCGTTGATAAAATAGTTCCAGGTCATGAAACTGACCAATACAGCCAGACAGGCTCTGGCTTGTGCCTTATTTGCCAGACCGATTGGCAGGCCAATCGCAAATATAAGCGGCATATTCCTGAATACTGTCCAGCCACCTTCTTCAATAATATGGATGATCTGGAAGAATAATCCTTGTGGGTTTGCCAGTGATTCACCGACAAACATCGGGTTTTTCAGCATAATTGCAATGCCTACTACCATACCTGCAAAAGGAAAAAGCAGTACAGGAGTGAACATTGCTCCGCCAAAACGTTGAATTTGACTGAGCATATATTGTCCCTTGGTTGAAATAGCTAATCGAATCCTTGCCGGTGTTGCCAGATGCAAATTAGCAACGATAAAAAGAGACCTCATGAAATATCTTGGAATAATGTGATCTGACGCATGCAGTTATTTAGACAAAGATGTCTAACTTTTGCGATATTGTTGTACCTCTTGGTTTCGTGATGTTCTTGCAGCTTTAGTTGAAAGTTAAGTTATTGTTTTTAAGCAATTTAGTCACTTGATTAAGAATAAGATGGTTGGCGTTGTGACCACAGGAGATGTCTAGCAGTGATCTATAAATCGGTGGCTGATCGACTCAGGATCAGGGTAAACGGTGCCGAGTGCCGGGTGGGAGATGTGTTGCCCGGCGAAAAAGCGCTGGCAGAACAGTATGGCGTCTCCCGCATGACCATTCGCAAAGCGGTAGACATGTTGATCGAGTGGGGATTGGTCGAGCGGCGCCACGGCAGCGGCACCTATGTGACAAAAAAGGATGTCCAGCATGAGACCAAAGGGCTGAGCGGGTTTACCGAACTGATGCGCGAGCAGGGGCGCACTTTGACCAGCCAGGTGTTGGAATTTCGCACCATGCCTGCGCCACCGGCCATCGCCAGTCAGCTGAGGGTGAAGGTGAATGAACCCGTCTATTACTCCAGCCGGATCCGCTCGGTGGATGGTCGGGCTCTGCTGCTGGAAGAGAGCTATATGCCGGTCAGACTGTTTCGCAATCTGTCGGTCGCCCATCTGGAAGGGTCCAAATTCGACTACATCGAACGGGAGTGCGGCATCGCGATTGCGGGCAACTATGAGTGCTTCAGTGCCGTGCTGGCGGATCGGGCTACTGCCGAGCTGCTCCATATCGAGCAGGGGGCCCCTATCCTGCGGCTCACCTCACTCTCATACAGCGAGAGCGGAGAGTTCCTCAACTACTCCATCATGTTCCGTAATGCCAACGACTATCACGTTGACTACCACCTCCACCGTGCCCGCGGTTAGTGCCTGGCTGATGAGGCAGCGTGTCGTTGAAAGAGGGGAGAGCCTGCGAGGGAGGCATTGGCCATAACTCCTCCCTCGGCCCATGCAGATCAAAATAATCAACTCAAATGTTAGTTATCCTTGCTGCCGGATCCGGATGTAGGCAGTGGGGGATGCATGAGCGTGATTGAAGCGATAACCATGGTGGCCGGTATGGTTTATCTGGTGTTGTTGGCGTGGCAGGTGCGCACCGGCTGGCCGGGGCGTCTTGCGCTCGGCCTGCTGGGGCTGGTCTGGTTGCTGGCGGCCGACAGCCTGCTCTGGCTCGCATTGGGGACGGTCACCGCCGTGCTTGCCCTCCGGCATCAGAGGCGGCCGCTGCCCGTGTTCGGGGCGATCGACAGTCAGCAGTTGCGGGCAGGCACTCGCCATCTGCTGCTGCTCTGCTGGGGGCTGGTCACAGTGCAATACAGCCTGCATATCTGGCAGTTGGGACAGGGGATGAGCCCCTGGCTGGTGCGCCCGGACGTGGTGGATGCCTTCCTGCCCATCGCCGGTGGCCTCGGGCTGCGGGCCTGGTTCGCGCAGGGGTTGGTGGATCCCCACCATCCGGCGGCCACCGTCACCGTACTGGTACTCTCCCTGTCGGCCCTGCTGCTGGGGCGGGCGTTCTGTGCCTGGTTCTGTCCGCTCGGGCTGGTGGGGGAATGGCTGCATGGCCTGCGCCACCGGTTGCTGCCGGGGGAGTGGAGCCCGCCGCGCTGGTTGGATCTTGCCCTGCGCACCCAGAAGTTTCTGGTGCTCGGCTTTCTGCTCTTCATCATTCTGCTGGCGGTGCCGGCTGCTGCCCTGCCCGGCTACTTCACCAGCCCCTACCATCAGGCGGCGGATATGAAGATGGGTGCTTTCTTCTTCAACCTGACCCTGATCTCGGGTCTGTGCCTCGGCTGGGTGTTGCTGCTTACCGCGACCTTTCGTCAGGGATTCTGCCGCTACCTTTGCCCCTATGGCGCCTGGCTCGCCCTGCTGGGGCTACTGACGCCGCTGCGCATTCGCCGTGACTCGGCCCGCTGCCTGCGAAGCCAGGGTCATGACTGCGACAAGTGCAGCCGGGCCTGTCCATCGCGCATTGCGGTGCACCAGCTTATTGCGGTACGCAACCTGGAGTGCACCGGCTGCCTGAGCTGCGTGGCCGCCTGCCCCAAGCGGGTCGAGGCCCTGCACCTTGGCAGCAAGGTGAAGCGGCTTGCACCGAGCCGTTTGCTGGGGCTGCTCTGCCTGTTGCTGCTGGTGCTGCCGTTGCTCGCGTATGGCCTGCTGGAGATCTGGGTCAGCCAGACGCCGCTGGCGATACGGGCTCACCTGTTGCAACTGTTGCCACAGCTGACCCATTAACCGGGGAGGGTGACTGTGTAACCATGGCGCAAGGTCACAGGGTATGCACATGGACACCCTCGGGTGTCCGTTTTCTTATTCGGGTGGGAGTGGGCTGAGGGGGAGGCAGTGCAGACCGACTGGCTTACAGGCTGGCGAAATCCATCTCGGGCAGGGTTTCAAAGCCGGGGCGGGCAAACAGATAGCCCTGCATCAGGCTGATGCCCATCTCCCGCAGGCAGGCCATCTCTTCGCGGGTCTCGATCCCCTCCGCCAGCGGGGTGATCTTCAGCTCCGCAAACAGTGCCAGACAGTGGCGCACTATGGCTTGCCGGGTCGGGTCATGGTCGATGCCGCGCAGCAGGTGCATATCGAGCTTGACGATGTTGGGGTGAAAATCGGCCAGCAGGTTGAGGCCCGAGTAACCGGCGCCAAAGTCATCGATCGCCGTTTTGAAGCCGAGCGCCTGATAGTGATCGACGATGCCGCGAAGATGCTGGCTATCCTGCACCTGCTCCACCTCGGTCAGCTCGAACATGATCTGCTCGATGGGGAAGAGGTGCTCGCGGGCTGCCTGCAGGGTGGTGCGGATGCAGCGTTCCGGACGGTAGACCGCATTGGGCAGAAAGTTGATGCTCAGCATGCCCCGCATATCGAGCCGGGCGGCCAGCGCGATGGCCTTGATGCGGCACAGTTGATCGAAGCGGTAGCGGTTGTCGTCGTTGACCCGGGCAATCACGCTCTGCGCCGGCTCGTTGTTGAGCCCTCGCACCAGCGCCTCGTAGCCGAAAATAGTGCGCTTGCTGCAATCGACGATGGGCTGAAAAGCCATGGTGAAGTCGAAGTCTAGATCCACCTGCTCCTGACACTGCTGGCAGATTGACGGGGCGGGGGCGGCAGGTATGTTCATGACGTTCCTCTGATTGGCCGTGGCGGCGCTGGGCACTGTCTCAAATGATAACAGCTCATTGCCCCCTGTAGGTTCGATTAGCGCAGCGTAATCGGACGAACGAGAGGCTTTGGTTGCGGTTGTTGCCGTGAAGCCGGGGCGGCCAGCCGGAGTTGGAAATTCGGCTGGCGGTTATGGCGGGAGAGCCTATTTACGCGAACGTCCGATTACGCCTGACGGCTAATCGAACCTACCGAGGTGATAATTCTTCGCTAATTAAGCCTGTAGCTTTATTATTAGCATTGCTAAAATATGGAGCGAAGTCTATGGGAAAGCGAAATTTTATTATTGTGATGTTTTGTGTGTTGGTTTTGGTTAGTGCTCCGTTACTTCTCTACATCTATATATTTGCACCAATCTCACATTATTCATTATCTACATCTGATCAAGCGTGGTCGAATTTTGGTAGTTTTATTGGCGGCACAATAGGAACTATTTTTTCTTTTTTGACATTCCTTGGCGCTGCGTTTGCAGTTTACTATCAAAAGAAGCAATTAGATGTACAGAAAGCCACAATGAAATTAGAAGAAATTCTTAGTTTGCTTTCTAGGCATTCTGAACGATTAGATGTGTTAATTTATACTAGTCCACAGTTATACCCTCATCAATATATAGAACTAAATGAGCTTGACCCCAAAATGAAAGCTTATATAGAAGGTAGCTTTATTAGCATATTGGCAGCGTTGGGTACGTTATCACTGAGCAAGAAGTATAACAAAACGTTTAATGTGCCTGACTCAAATGTACCAGATGGTTTTATATCTGGCTTTTTACAACAAAGTGCCTCATTAATAAACGTTGAGTTAAATAGCTATGGCCATTTGTTATCTATATATAAAAATAGTGATGGTGATCATGAGCTTGTTGGTTTTTATGAAGGCAAGTATTCAGCGTTAATTTGTTGGTTGAATGTAGTTGGATTGCTCAATGCGCCATTAATTAATGATCATGTTGATTTTATTGTATTAGAGAATGTCCTCGTAGGTAATAATTTTAAAGATTATTCATCTTCTATTTAAAAGTTATTTTTATAAAAAAAGGCGCCTCGCGGCGCCGTTTTTAATATCACTGACTCAACCAGAATCACTGCAGCAGGGAGATATCCGCGACTTGCAGGAACAGGTTGCGCAGGTTGTTCAGCAGTGCCAGACGGTTGGCCTTGAGGGCTTCGTCGTCGGCCATCACCATCACTTCGTTAAAGAAGGTATCGACCGGCTCGCGCAGGGCGGCCAGACGGGTGAGGGCAGCCTGATAGTCACCGGCAGCGAACAGCGGGGCCAGTTCGGCTTGCAGTTCGGCAACCTGGGTGGCCAGCGCCTTCTCGGCGGCATCGACCAGCAGTTCCGGTTTGACGGCAGTCGGCAGTTCGCCTTCGACCTTGGCCAGAATGTTGCTCACGCGCTTGTTGGCGGCAGCCAGTGCCAGTGCGGCATCCAGCGTGCGGAAGTGGCTGACGGCCTTGACGCGGCGATCGAAGTCGAGCGGACGGGTCGGGCGGCGGGCCAGTACGGCCAGCACCACGTCGGCACCGATGCCTTCGTCCTGATAGGCGGCGCGGAAGCGGCCCAGCATAAAGTCGACCACGTCGGTAACGACGGTTTTGTTGGTCAGCTTGTCGCCGTAGACGCGTACCGCTTCTTCAACCAGTTCAACCAGATCCAGATCCAGCTGCTTCTCGGTCATGATGCGCAGGGCACCGATGGCAGCGCGACGCAGGGCGAACGGGTCCTTGTCACCCTTCGGCAGCATGCCGATGCCGAAGATACCGGCCAGGGTGTCGAACTTGTCGGCCAGCGCGACGGCGCAGGCAACCAGACCGGACGGCAGGGCATCACCGGCAAAGCGCGGCATGTACTGCTCGTTGAGGGCCACGGCCACCGCTTCGTCTTCGCCATCGTGACGGGCGTAGTGCATCCCCATGACACCCTGGGTGTCGGTGAACTCGCCGACCATGTTGGTCATCAGGTCACACTTGGAGAGCAGACCGGCACGCTTGGCCTGAGCCACGTCGGCGCCGATACGCTCGGCGATAAAGCCGGCAACGGTCTCAATGCGCTCGACCTTGGCCTTGACGGTGCCCAGCTGTTGCTGGAACAGCACGGTTTCAAGGCGCGGCAGGCGGGAGGCCAGAGTCTGCTTGAGGTCGGTCTTGAAGAAGAACTCGGCGTCAGAGAGACGGGGGCGAACCACCTTCTCGTTGCCGCTGATGATCTGGCTCGGGTCTTTGGACTCGATGTTGGTGACGAAGATGAACTTCGGCAGCAGCTTGCCGTTCTTGTCGTAGACCGGGAAGTACTTCTGGTCACCCTTCATGGTGTGAACCAGTGCCTCGGCCGGAACGGCCAGGAACTTCTCTTCGAAGTTGGCGGTCAGCACCACCGGCCACTCGACCAGTGCGGTCACTTCTTCCAGCAGGGCGTCGTCCAGATCGGCCACGCCACCGAAGGCGGCAGCGGCCGCTTCGACGTCAGCCTTAATCTTGGCCTTGCGCGCCATAAAGTCGGCAATCACCATGCCGCGCTCCTGCAGGATCTGCGGGTACTGGCTGGCGTTGTCGATGGTGAATTCGCTCTCGCCCATAAAGCGGTGACCGCGGATGGTGCGGGCAGAGTCGATACCCAGAATGTGAGCAGGAACCAGCTCGCCATCCAGCAGCAGGGTCACGGTGAAGACCGGACGCACAAACTGGATGGTCTTGTCGCCCCAGCGCATCATTTTCGGGATCGGCAGTTTGGCCAGTGCGGAGGCAACCAGTTCGCCCAGCAACTCTTTGGCCGGACGGCCTTCGACCTTGGCGGTGTGAACCAGCCACTCGCCCTTGTCGGTGACCAGACGCTCGGCCTGCTCAACGGTGATGCCGTTGCCACGGGCCCAGCCTTCGGCAGCCTTGGTCGGTTTGCCTTCGGCATCGAACGCCTGAGCCACGGCCGGGCCGCGCTTCTCGACGCTCTTGCTCGGCTGTTCGCCGGCCAGCTCGCTCACTTTCAGCGCCAGACGGCGCGGTGAGGCAAACCACTCGACGTCGCCGAAGGCCAGATCGGCCTTGGTCAGTTCGGCTTTGAAGTTGTCGGCAAAGGCTTCGGCCAGGGAGCGCAGGGCTTTGGGCGGCAGCTCAGCAGTACCGATCTCTACCAGAAATGTATGTTGTGCCATGTCCGTTCCTTAACCTTGCTTGTTCTCACTGCGCTGACACATAGGGAAGCCCAGCGCTTCGCGGGAGGCGTAGTATGCCTCTGCCACGGCCTTGGTCAGGGTGCGAATGCGCAGGATGTAGCGCTGACGCTCGGTGACCGAGATGGCCTTGCGGGCATCCAGCAGGTTGAAGGAGTGAGCGGCTTTGAGGATGCGCTCGTAGGCAGGCAGCGGCAGCGGTTTTTCCAGTGCCAGCAGATTCTGGGCTTCCTTCTCGTACTGCTCGAAGCAGTGGAACAGGAACTCCACGTCGGCGTGCTCGAAGTTGTAGGTGGATTGCTCCACTTCGTTCTGGTGGAACACGTCGCCGTAGGTGGTCTTGCCCAGCGGGCCGTCAGACCAGACCAGATCGTAGACGCTGTCGACGCCCTGAATGTACATGGCCAGACGCTCGAGACCGTAGGTGATCTCGCCGGTGACCGGCTTGCACTCGAGGCCGCCAACTTGCTGGAAGTAGGTGAACTGGGTCACTTCCATGCCGTTCAGCCACACTTCCCAACCCAGACCCCAGGCACCCAGAGTCGGGTTTTCCCAGTTGTCTTCCACGAAGCGGATGTCGTGGATCTCAGGATCCATACCCAGCTCTTTCAGAGAGCCCAGATAGAGTTCCTGAATGTTGTCGGGGGAAGGCTTGATGATCACCTGGAACTGGTAGTAGTGCTGCAGGCGGTTCGGGTTTTCACCGTAGCGGCCGTCAGTCGGACGGCGGGACGGTTGCACGTAAGCGCAGGCGATGGGCTCCGGGCCCAGGGCACGCAGACAGGTCATGGGGTGGGAAGTACCGGCACCCACTTCCATATCCAGCGGCTGAATGATGGTACAGCCCTGGCGGGACCAATAGTCCTGCAGCTGCAGGATCAGGCCCTGAAAGGTTTTGACATCGAATTTTTGCATAATTTTTTTCGCGCGAAATGAAAATCAGAGCAAGATTTGCTGAATGTGAACCGAGGGAGTATACCGTCTGGCATGGTCGGATAATAGGCGAAATTGCAGCGGATTCGCGGGATGGTGCTGCGCTCTGGCTGGTCGGGCGGGTTGTCCGGTATATGATGTGAGCAGTGCCGCCTGTAGAGTGGGCAGGGTCGGGGAAACCGCTGAAATAACGAGGGAGAGGAAATGGAACTGCGCTGCGCCTGGGTGACCAAAGACCCGGAATACATTGAATACCATGACAAACAGTGGGGCAGGCCGGTCTATGACGCCCGCGAGCTGTTTGCCAAGCTCTGCCTAGACGGCCAGCAGGCGGGGCTGTCGTGGATCACCATCCTCAAGCGCACCGAGAGCTATTACCGCGCCTATGCCGACTTTGATCCACAGCGTATCGTGCAGTTCGACGAGCAGGATGTGGAGCGGCTGATGCAGGACAGCGGCATCATCCGCAACCGGCTCAAGGTGCAGTCGATCATCAAAAACGCCCGCGCCTATCTGGCGCTGGAGGCCGAGGGCATCGACTTCGTCGATTATCTGTGGGGCTTTGTCGGCGGCGCCCCCATCGTCCACCAGCGCCAGGGCAACGGCGACATTCCGGCGACCTCACCGGAGTCGGATGCCATGTCCAAGGCGCTCAAGAAGCGCGGCTTCACCTTCGTCGGCAGCACTATCTGCTACGCCTTCATGCAGGCGGTGGGCATGGTGAACGATCATCTGGTCAGCTGCCCTTGCCATGCCGAGTGTCAGTTACCGCGCTGACAGCCCGCCGATTGGCCAAAAAAACACCACTCTCGCCATCTGTTCAGGCTTGCGTCAGACAATGGCGTGCCAGCGCGTTACAATCCGGCCCCCGGCATGGTGCCGGATTGTTTTCACAGAGGTTTTTTCATGCGAGCCAAGATCCTGGTGCCTGCTCTGGCACTGACCGTTGCCCTGAGCGGCTGTACCACCAACCCCTACACAGGTGAATCCCAGACCTCCAAAGGTGCCTGGGGCGCGCTGGCTGGCGCCGCTGCCGGTGCGGCCGTAGGTGCGCTCTCCTCCAGCAAGGGTGACCGCAAGAAGGGCATCCTGACCGGCGTTGCTGCCGGCGCGGCGCTGGGCGGCGGTATCGGCTACTACATGGACGTGCAGGAAGCCAAGCTGCGCGAGAAGCTGCAAGGCACTGGCGTCAGCGTGACCCGCAATGGCAATGAGCTGATCCTCAACATGCCGAACAACGTCACCTTCGACAGCTCCAGCTCCCAGCTGAAAGCGGCCGGTGCCAACACCCTCTCCGGCGTGGCCATGGTCGTTGCCGAGTTCGACAAGACCCGCCTGAACGTGGTCGGTCACACCGACAGCACCGGTTCCCGCGATCTGAACATGAAGCTCTCCCGCGATCGTGCCGATGCCGTTGCCGCCCAGCTGATTGGTCAGGGCGTAGCAGGTAGCCGCATCTCCACCACTGGCGTGGGCCCGGATCAGCCGGTTGCTACCAACAGCACCGCCGCTGGCAAAGCCCAGAACCGCCGCGTGACCATTACCCTGACCCCGACCGCCTAAGTCGTTCAGGTTTCGGTAACGAAAAGGCCCCGCCAGTGATGGCGGGGCCTTTCTATTGGCGCAGTTGCGAGCAATGGCGCCTTGTTGTTTGCGAGCAATGGCGCCTTGTTGTTTGCTCCCTTCTCACCTCGTGGGAGAAGGGGCGGGGATGAGGGGGATAAGCGCCTCTTAGACCGCCGCTGTCAGCTGCACTTCCACCTTGTAGCCTTCGTGGGCGAGGCGGGCTTGTACGCAGGCGCGCACGGGTGCGGTGCCAGCCGGGATCCAGGCATCCCACTGCTCGTTGAAGGCAGCGATGTCCTGAATGTCTTTGAGATAGATATTGGCCATCAGGATCTTGTCGACGCCGGAGCCGTTGGCTTCCAGCAGGCGTTGCAGGCTCGCCAGCACTTCGCGGGTCTGCTGGTGGATGTCGGCCTCTTCGCTGACGGGCACTTCCACCACGTAGAGGGTGCCATTGTGGATGACGACGTCTGACCAACGCTGGGTGGTGCCGATTCGGGTAATGGTTGTCATGGAGTGCTCCGGTACGGGGGCTTAGTGACCCTTGCGGATCAGATAGCGGTAGGGGGCCTGCTCTGTCTCGCTGGCGACCAGGGTGTGATCCATAAAGCGGCAGAAACTGGGGATGTCGCGGGTGGTTGAAGGATCGTCGGCGCTGACCAGCAGGGTCTCGCCATCCGCCATCAGCCGCACTTTCTTGCGAACCATCATAACGGGTTCCGGGCAACGAAGCCCGATTGCGTCCAACTCGTGGGTCGCATCGCAGAATAAATCACTCATCTATTATCAACCTTCAACCTATTCGGCTGCCAATGATACTCAGGGCTAAAAAATAATCAAACAAACGCCCCATCAACCAGCATATGTAACCGAAATGTTATTCGACCCTATCCAGCTTGCGCCGGACGAGTAATATAAAAATTGAACCATATTCAACAAGGAGGTGAATATGCAGGTCTCCTACGGCAGATTACAAGCCTATGCAGGCATGGGGTTCTTGTCCTTCGCCATGATAGTGATGGGCAGCCCGATCGGGAATACCGGTACCTGGTTCGGCTCCATGGTGATGGTCGGGTTGGGGCTCTGGATCGAGCTCAGCGATTACTATGACGAGGATGAGGACGAGAACGATCAATCCTGAATCGGATGACGATTCAACAACAAAGGCGGAGCAATTCCGCCTTTGTCATTTCTGCCGTTTGGCTATGTGCCCGGATCAGCGGGTCGATCGCATCGCCCGCTCCAGATGCAGCGCCGTCTGCTCCGGGTTGGCCTTGGGATCGTTGAAGAAGTTGCTCAGCACATCGAGGATCGCCTGCCGCATATTGGTCGGCGTCGCCATCCCTTCCGCCATGCTGGGCAGCAGGTTGTCCTGCTTTTCCGCCAGCAGGAAATCCTGATAGGAGCGGACGGCGCAGCGGTCGAATTTGCTCATGTCGGGATTGGTCAGCGCCGGGATCGACCCCTTCACTCGATTGAACTCCTCCTGGAATTTTGGCGTCATCAGCAGCTGGGCCAGATCCCCCTGCGCCTGCAGCTGGGCTGGATCCCGCTGTTTGAACATGGCGATGGAGTCGAGGTTGTAGCTGAACAGTCCGGAGCTGCCCGGGCTCGGCAGACAGGCGATATCCTCACCCGGCCGGTAGTTGCCCGCGCTCAGCTCCCCCTTCACCCAGTCCCCCATCACCTGCATGGCGGCGCCACCGCTCTCCAGCAGATTGGTGGCCTGATGCCACTTCAGACCGGCGTATTTTTGCGGCACGTAGGCGCGCAGCTGCTGGAAGCGGGTCAACACCTGCACCATGTCGGGGCCGGTCAGGGTGGCGCTGTCCTGCTCGAGGAACGCCTTGCGATAGAATTCTTTACCGCCCTCACCGAGCGCCACCGTTTCAAACAACACTGCCAGCTGCCAGGGCTCGTTGCCAATGGCGAGCGGGGTGATGCCCCGTTTTTTAAGCTGGTCGGCGACGGTGACAAACTGGGCCCAGTCGGTGGGCGGAGTCAGCTTATTGCGCTCGAAGATCTTGCGGTTGAGCCACAGCCAGTTGACCCGGTGGATGCCGGTGGGCACCGCCATCAGGGCGCCATTCTGGCTGAGGGTGGCACGCACCATGGGCGGCATCTGGCTGTACCAGCCGAGGTGCTCGGCCATAGGGGTGAGATCGCGCAAAAAGCCGAGTCCGGCCCACTCCTTGAGCTCGTAACCCTTGAGGTGGGCCGCTTCGGGCGGGTTGGCCGCCAGCGCCCGGCTCTTCAATACCGTCATGGCGCTCTTGCCGCCGCCGCCCTGTACCGCGAAGTCGTTCCATTGGTTGCCCTGTTTGGTCCACTCGGATTTGAGCACTTCGACCGCTTTCGCTTCGCCGCCGGACGTCCACCAGTGCAGCACTTCCACCTGGGAGGCGGCAACGGGAGCAGAGAGCAGGGCGATGACAGAAAAAGACAACCACTTCATAAGGTTACTGCCTTGGTAGGGAGAGCGTGGCCTGCAGGCCACCTTGCGGACGGTTTTCCAGCACCAGATCGCCACCGTGGGCGTGGGCTATGTTGCGGGCGATGCCAAGGCCGAGGCCGGTGCCAGCCTGATCGGTACTGAGCCGGTAATAGGGTTCGAAGATACGCTCGAACTGATCGTCCGGCAGGCCGGGGCCCTCATCCATGATGAAGAGGATCAGCATCTCCTCGTCATCCATGATGATGATGCGCACCCGCTGGCCGTACTTGATGCCGTTGTCTACCAGATTGCCGATGCAGCGCTTGAGCGCCAGCAGCTTGCCGCGGTAGGGCCACTTGCAGTGGCCTTCGATGGTCAGCCGCTCGTCGTGCAGGTTCATCGACTCCGCCATCTGCTCAAGCAGGGCGTTGATGTCGATCTCCTCGATATTCTCGTGAATGTCGGTCTCTTTGACCGTCTGCAGCGCCCCTTTCACCATCAGCTCCAGCTCGTCGAGATCCTTGTTGAACTTGGCGATCTGTACCTCGTCGTCGAGCAGTTCGACCCGCAGCCGCAGCCGGGTGATGGGGGTCTTGAGGTCGTGGGAGATGGAGCTGAACAGCCGTTCCCGATCATCGATATAACGGCGAATACGGTGCTGCATGATGTTGAAGGCGCGGGTGGCCGCCACGATTTCCGACGCCCCTTCCTCTTTGAGCGAAGGCTGATCGATATCCTTGCCGAGATTCACCGCCGCCTTGGCGAGACGGCGCAGCGGGCGGGTCTGCCAGCGCACCAGCATAAAGGTGAAGAAGCAGAGGAACACCGTCATCAGGGCGATGAAACGCACCTGGTTGCTCGGCATCACGGTATCGTCGAGGGTCATGTAGGGGGCGGGCAGCAGGGCCGCCAGATAGAGCCACTCCCCCTTTTCAATCTCGATCTGGGTCACCAGTACCGGTGGATTGAGCGGCTCCAGCGACAGTGTGTAGCGGGCCCAGGAGGAGGGAAGATCCGCCAGCAAGGTGTCGTTGTTGAAGACGTGGAGGTCGTCGGGCCGGGAGAAATCCACCTTGATCGCCATGGCGTCGGAGAGCTTGCGGGTCAGCACTCCCTGCACCTCCTCCAGCACCTGCGTCTTGCGTTCGCTGTCAGGGATGGCGTTGATGTGGATTTCCTCTTCGTTGAGCGAGACGAAGAAGCGGCTGCCCCCCATGTTGCGCAGCTGGTCCAGCGCGATATGGCGATACTGCAGCGGCAGGGATTTGAAGAAGTTGACGGTGGAGGCGGCAGACATGGCGAGGTTGCGGGTGGTGCTGAGCATCCCCTCCAGTTCCCGCTTCTGGATCTGCTGCATCCAGATGCCGGTCAGAATGGTCTGGGAGAGCAGGATGGCCAGCAACAGCAGCAGGATCATCCGTGACAACAGGGAGCGGGGCACCAGCGCCCCCCAGGACCACTTGTTGCTCATGGCAGCTCGTGCACCTCGGCAATCAGCATGTAGCCACTGCCGCGAATGGTCTTGATGATGCGCGGGCTCTTGCCGTTGTCGCCCAGCTTCTGGCGCAGACGGCTGATCTGCACGTCGATGCCGCGCTCCATCGGCAGACTTTCGCGACCGCGGGTGGCATCCGAGATGGTGTCGCGATCCAGCACCACGCCGGGCTGTTGCAGGAACATGCCGAGCAGCATGGCATCGCTGCCGGAGAGATCCAGCAGGCTGCCATCGTCATGGGTCAGCTGGTGGCTCAGGGTGTCGAGGGTCCACTCGGCAAAACGCAGGCGGCGGCTCGGCTCTTTCTCTTTTTCCGGCTGGCGGAATTCGGCGCGGCGCAGCAGCGCCTTGATGCGGGCCTGCAGTTCGCGGGGGCTGAACGGCTTGGCGATATAGTCGTCGGCGCCGAGTTCGAGGCCGATCACCCGATCCGCTTCGTCGGAGGCGGCGGTCAGCATGATGATGGGCACCTGGGAGTCACGACGGATCTGCTGGCAGAGGGTAAAACCGTCCTCGCCGGGCATCATGATGTCCAGAATAATCAGGTCCGGGCTGTGCTGGGCGAGTTGCTGGCGCATCTCGTTGCCCTCCGCCGCCGTCAATACCTGAAAGCCCGCCCGGGTCAGGTACTCATTGAGCAGCTCGCGGATCTCTTGGTCGTCATCGACGATCAGCAGTTGTTTGCTCATTGACATATGTATGTGCATCCACCCATTTTTTTGTGCAGATTGAACCTGTCGGGGGAGTAAAAAGCAAGCAAGCCCCCTATCTAATGTGAGGTTTAAGGCAATAACAGCCTATTGATAAGATTAAAACGAAAAAAGGCCGACCCAAACGGGACGGCCAACAGACAGCTTCTGACCACTGACGAGCACCCCGTGTGGCGATCGTCACAGACTTGAAAAGGGGCCAGTCAGACTGGCCCCGAAAAGGGACAACTCTCAGTAGTGCATCCCGTCGATCCGGCTGGTTATCACACCCGTTCAAACACGGTGGCGATGCCCTGGCCCAGACCGATACACATGGTGGCAACCCCCAGCGTGGCATCCTTCTCCTCCATCAGATTGATGAGGGTGGTGGAGATGCGCGCACCGGAGCAGCCGAGCGGGTGACCCAGCGCAATGGCGCCGCCGTTCAGGTTCACCTTCTCGTCCACCTGATCCTGCAGACCCAAATCTTTCACGCAGGGCAAGGACTGGGCGGCAAACGCCTCGTTCAGCTCGAACAGGTCGATGTCACCGATGGTCAGACCGGCCCGTTTGAGCGCCTTCTGGGTCGCCGGAACCGGGCCGTAACCCATGATGGCGGCGTCGCAGCCGGCGATGGCCATGGCACGAACCCTGGCGCGCGGCGTGAGGCCGAGGGCCTTGGCACGATCCGCGCTCATCACCAGCATGGCGGCGGCGCCATCGGACAGGGCCGAGGAGCTGCCGGCGGTGACGGTGCCGTTGACCGGGTCAAACACCGGGCGCAGCTGGCTCAGGGTTTCAACCGTGGTCTCGGGACGGATTACCTCGTCATAGTCGTAGAAGAAGCGGGCGCCACTGGCGTCATGGCCTTCCAGCCCGACGATCTCCTTGGCAAAACGTCCTTCCACGGTTGCCGCGTGAGCGCGGCGGTGGGAGCGGGCGGCAAACTCGTCCTGCTGCTGACGGCTGATGCCGTGCAGCTTGCCGAGCATCTCGGCGGTCAACCCCATCATGCCGGAGGCTTTCGCCACCGACTTGGCCATGCCGGGGTGGAAGTCAACGCCGTGGCTCATCGGCACGTGACCCATGTGCTCGACGCCGCCGATGATGAAGATATCCCCGTCACCCACCTGAATGGCGCGGGAGGCGTCGTGCAGCGCCTGCATGGAGGAGCCACACAGGCGGTTGACGGTCACCGCCCCCACCTGCTTCGGAATACCGGCCAGCAGCGCGGCGTTGCGGGCGATGTTGAAGCCCTGCTCCAGGGTCTGCTGTACGCAGCCCCAGTAGATATCCTCGATCTCGTTCGGGTCGAGGTTGGGGTTGCGCAGCAGGATGGATTTCATCAGGTGCGCGGACAGATCTTCTGCACGCACGTTGCGGAAGGCGCCGCCCTTGGACCGGCCCATCGGGGTCCGGATACAGTCGACAATGACTACGTCTTTCATGAATGGATCTCCTTTCCGCAATCAGTAGAAGGTTTTGCCCTGGGCCGCCATCTCACGCAGCTTGTCGCTGACGCGGTAGAGCGGGCCCAAGTCGGCATACTGGTCGGCCATGGCCACGTAGCGATCCAGACCAATGGTGTCCAGATAGCGGAACACGCCGCCGCGGAAGGGAGGGAAGCCCAGACCGTAGACCAGTGCGATGTCGGCTTCGGCTGGCGTGGCGACAATGCCCTCTTCCAGACAGAGCACCACCTCGTTGATCATCGGGATCATCATGCGAGCGATGATGGCGTCCTTGTCGAAATCCTGTTTCGGCTTGGCAATGAGGGCCAGCAGCTCGTAGCTGGCGGCGTCGGCCACCTTCTTCGGCTTGCCCTTCTTGTCCTGCTCGTAGGCGTAGAAGCCCTTGCCGTTCTTCTGACCGAAGCGGTTGACCTCGTACATCACGTCGATGGCGGTGCGACCTTCCTTGCTCATGCGTGCCGGGAAACCCTGTGCCATCACGTCGCCGGCATGGTGACCGGTGTCGATGCCAACCACGTCCAGCAGGTAGGCGGGGCCCATGGGCCAACCGAACTCCTTCTCCATCACCTTGTCGACGGCCGCGAAGTCAGCACCATCGGCGACCAGCTTGTTGAAGCCGAAGAAGTAGGGGAACAGCACCCGGTTGACGAAGAAGCCCGGGCAGTCGTTGACCACCACCGGGGACTTGCCCATGGCGGCGGCATAGGCCACCACGCGGTTGATGGTTTCATCGGAGGTCTGCTCGCCGCGGATGATCTCCACCAGTGGCATGCGGTGCACCGGGTTGAAGAAGTGCATGCCGCAGAAGTTCTGCGGGCGCTTCAGACCCTTGGCCAGCAGGGAGATGGGGATGGTGGAGGTGTTGCTGGCGAGCACGGCGTCTTCGCCGATGATCCCTTCCACTTCGCCCAGTACGGCGGCTTTCACTTTCGGGTTCTCGACCACGGCTTCGACCACTACGTCCACGCCTTTGACGTTGTCATAGCTGAGGGTCGGGGTAATGGCAGAGAGCACCTGGCCCATCTTGATGCCGTCGATGCGGCCCTTTTCGAGCTGGCCGTTGAGCAGCTTGGTGGCTTCGCCCATGCCAAGTGCCAGCGCCTTCTCGTTGATATCCTTCATCACCGCCGGAATGCCCTTGCTGGCAGACTGGTAGGCGATGCCGCCACCCATGATGCCGGCACCCAGTACGGCGGCGTGACCAGTGGCCTTAGCTGCCTGCTTGGCCGCCTTCTTGGCCAGCGCCTTGATGTGCTGATCATTCAGGAAGATGCCGACCAGCGCCTTGGCCACGTCGGTTTTGGCCAGCTTGATAAAGCCCTGAGCCTCGACGGCCAGCGCCTCGTCACGGCCCATGCCTGCGGCGGCCTCGACAGTTTTCACCGCCGTCATCGGTGCCGGATAGTGTTTGCCCGCCACAGCGGCAACCATGCCGGCGGCGGTGGTGAAGCTCATCATGGCTTCCAGTTTGGAGAGGCGCAGCGGCGCTTTCTTGGCGGCGCGGCGGCTCTGCCAGTCCAGCTTGCCCGCGATGGCGTCCTTAATCATCTGCAGCGCAGCGCTCTGCAGCGCGTCGGGTGCGACCACGGCATCTATGGCGCCCACCTTGAGGGCGTCATCGGCACGGTAATCCTTGCCGGTGGTGATCCACTCCAGCGCGTTGTCGGCGCCGATCACTCGCGGCAGGCGGACAGTGCCGCCAAAGCCCGGCATGATGCCGAGTTTGGTCTCGGGCAGGCCAATCTTGGCGCTGGTGTCAGCCAGACGGAAGTCTGTTGAGAGAATGGTCTCGCAGCCGCCGCCCAGAGCGTGTCCCTTAATGGCGGAAAGGGTCGGGACCGGCAAATCTTCGATGGCATTGAAGATGTCGTTGGCCTTTTTCAGCCAGCCGAGCAGATCTTCTTGCGGCAGATCGAACAGTTCCAGGAATTCGGTAATGTCGGCACCGACGATAAAGGCGTCTTTGCCGGAAGTGAGGATCAGACCTTTTAGTTCACGTTCTTGTTGTAATGCGGCGATCGCTTCGCTCAGGGAGAGCAGGGTAGCGCGATCCAGCTTGTTGACTGAACCCGGGGCATCAAACCTCAGCTCGGCGATGCCGTTTTCGAGGTAGCTGACCGACAGGGTTTCGCCTTGGTAGATCATGAGAGTGTCTCCTTGTTCCCACTCAGTGGGGAGTGGTGCTCCTTAATCCCCAGCAGGGGGCGAGGCTCACTATTGATCCAAAAGGAGACATTTTCAACACCTATTTAAAACATTTGTTTAACAGATCTCGAGTAAAAGCTCTTCATCACAAAACGGGCGAAAGAGAGGCGCCTTGCGGCGCCTCCGATAGATGTGAGTTTGTTATCAACTGGCCAGTTCAGGCCGGTTGCGATACTGGTTAAGCACCTCGGGATCGGCGAGGGCATGAGTATTGTTGACGGGCCGATTGTGCACCACTTCCCGCACCGCCAGTTCGACGATCTTGCCGGACTTGGTGCGGGGGATGGCATCCACCTGCAGGATGCGGGCGGGCACGTGGCGGGCGGTGCAGTGCTGTTTTATCTGCTGGCGGATCCGTTCGCGCAGCGGCTCGTCCAGCTTGCAGCCCGCCTTGAGCTTGACGAACAGCACCACCCGTTCGTCCTGCTGCCACTGCTGGCCGATGACAATGCTCTCCTCCACCTCGTCCAGCTGCTCGACATAGCGGTAAATCTCGCTGGTGCCGATGCGCACGCCGCCCGGGTTGAGGGTGGCGTCGGAGCGGCCATAGAACAGAATGCCGCCGGTCGGGGTCAGCTCGATCCAGTCGCCGTGACACCAGATGTTGTCGAACCGTTCGAAGTAGGCGGCGTGGTATTTGTCGCCATTTTCGTCGCCCCAGAAGTAGATGGGCTGAGCCGGGAACGGCTTGGTGCAGACCAGCTCGCCCTTCTCCCCCTGCACCGGCTGACCCGCTTCGTTGAATACCTGCACCGCGAGACCGAGGCCGCGCCCCTGACTCTCACCGCGATAGACGGGGCTGAGCGGGTTGCCGATGACGAAGCAGGAGCAGATATCGGTGCCACCTGAGATGGAGCTGAGCTGCACATCCTGCTTTATCTGCTGGTAGACGTAGTCGAATCCCTCCGGGGAGAGCACGGAGCCGGTGCTGCAGATGAGGCGCAAGGCAGACAGGTCGTGGCTCTTGATGGGGGCATAACCTTGCTTGTGCAACGCATCGAGATACTTGGCCGAGGTGCCGAACAAGCTGACCTGCTCGTCGCGGGCCAGATCCCACAGCACGTTGCCATCCGGGTAAAATGGCGAGCCGTCATAGAGCACCAGGGTGGCGCCGGAGGCGAGGGCGCTTACCAGCCAGTTCCACATCATCCAGCCGCAGGTGGTGAAGTAGAAGATCCGCTCCCCCGGTTTGATGTCGCAGTGCAGCTGGTGTTCTTTCAGGTGTTGCAGCAGGGTGCCGCCGATGCCGTGCACGATGCACTTGGGTTTGCCGGTGGTGCCGGATGAATAGAGGATATAGAGCGGGTCATTGAAAGCTATGGACTCAAACTGGAGGCTGGCGTCCGGCTGGCTCGCCAGCACTTGCTGCCAGTCGTGACCAAGCTGCAGCGGGTTGCCGAGCAGGGGGATCATCACCGTCTGCTCTATGCTGCCTAACTGGCTCACCACGCTGGCGACCTTCTGTTGAATGTCGATAGCCTTGCCGTTGTAGCGATAGCCATCCACCGCAAACAGCACTCGTGGTCGGGTCTGGCCGAAGCGCTCTACCACGCTGGCTTCGCCAAAGTCGGGGCTGGTGGAGGTCCAGATTGCCCCCAGACTGGTGGTTGCCAGCATGGCAACCACGGTTTCCGGAATATTGGGCAGATAGGCGGCGACCACATCGCCACGACCAATCCCCTGATGACGCAGCCACTGCGCCAGCCGGGCAACCTGATCACTCAGTTCACCCCAGCTAAGAGTACGGCTTGGACTTCCTTCGATACGGGAGATGATGGCCGGGCTCTCGTCCTGACGGCGCAGCAGGTTTTCGGCGAAGTTGAGGCTGCTGTCGGGGAACCAGCGGGTGCGCTGCATATCCTGACGGTTCTCCGCCACTATGTTGCCGAGCTCGCCCTTGACGCCGCAGTGCTGCCATACCAGCGGCCAGAAACGGGTGGTCTTCTCCACCGACCATTGATAAAGCTGCGGGTAGTTCTGCAACTGCAAGCCGTGGAAACGGTTCACCTCCGCCATAAAACGGTAGAGGTTGGATTGCTGCATCCCGAGCGGATCCGGTTGCCACAGGCAGAGGTTGTCCATGAGTAATCCCTGACTTCATGTATCTACCGGCAGTGTATTGAATTGTTTTTGATTTGTTAATAATTGGTTTTCTGTTGATAACAAACACGTTTGTAACGTATGCGTTACCTCACGAAGCGGCAGCTTGACGGGTCGAGCCGCCAAGCGCTTGATGTTATGCTGCAATCACATTCACCTCGGAGCAGGACGCCATGAGCAGCTACAGCCAACTTTTTGCCCAGCACCTCGATACCTTGCAGCAGCGCACCCGCGACATTCTGCAACAACAGGGGCTCAGCGGACTGGCCATCCACTCCGGCCAGACCCACCGCATCTTCCTCGATGATCAGGATTACCCGTTCAAGGTAAACCCCCACTTCAAGGCCTGGTTGCCGGTGCTGGACAATCCCCACTGCTGGCTGCTGGTGGACGGGGTGAACAAACCAATCCTGCTGTTCTACCGCCCGGTGGATTTCTGGCACAAAGTAGCGGATCTGCCCAATGCCTTCTGGGTCGAGTTCTTCGATATCCGTTTCCTGACCCGGCCGGAACAGGTGGCCGACCATCTACCTGCCAACAAGCAGGAGTGGGCCTATTTGGGCGGTCATCTGGAAGTGGCTGAACTGCTGGGGCTGACCCAGCCCAATCCGGAGGCGGTGCTCAACTACCTGCACTATCACCGCGCCTACAAGACACCTTACGAGCTGGAGTGTCTGCGCGAGGCGAACCGGATTGGGGTACGCGGCCATATCGCCGCCAAGGACTCCTTTATGGCGGGGGCGAGCGAGTTCGAGATTAATCTGGCCTACATGAAGGCGGTCGGGCAGGGGGCCAATGAGGCGCCCTACGGCAATATCGTCGCCATCAACCGCAACGCGGCCATCCTTCACTACACCCATTTGTCTGCCTTGCGGGTGCCCGATGCGGAGCGCCACTCCTTCCTGATCGATGCCGGCGTCGATTTTCATGGTTATGCCTCCGACATCACCCGTACCTGGGCGTGGCGGCGTGGTGAGTTTGCCGATCTGATTGCAGCCCTCGACGAGCAGCAGCAGGAGATCATCAAGGAGATCAAACCGGGTCGCCGCTACAGCGAGCTGCATCTGCAGATGCACCACAAGCTGGCGCGCCTGCTGCAAGCGACCGAGCTGGTGGATATGTCGGTAGACGAGATGATCAACACCGGGGTGACCAATGTCTTCTTCCCCCACGGCCTCGGCCACTTCCTCGGTTTGCAGGTGCACGATGCGGGTGGTTTCATGCAGGATGAGCGCGGCACCCATCTGGCGGCGCCCGAGCTGTTCCCCTATCTGCGCTGCACCCGGGTGATGGAGGTGGGTCAGGTGTTCACCATCGAGCCGGGGCTCTACTTCATCGACAGTTTGCTGGAGCCGCTGCGTCAGGGCGAACAGGGCAAGCGGGTCAACTGGAACAAGGTGGAAGCGCTGCGTCCGTTCGGCGGCATCCGCATCGAAGACAACGTGGTGCTGCACGCCAACGGGGTGGAGAACATGACCAGACAAGCAGGACTCTGATGGCTGCTGCGTACTCCATTCCGGCTGCCCCGCTGGAGTTGACCGAAGAGATAAAGAAGAGCCGCTTCATTACCCTGATCGCCCACACCCCGACCGTCGAGGCGGCCAAGGGGTGGGTCAACGAGATCAAACGCCAACATCCGGCCGCGCGCCATCACTGCTGGGCGTTTGTGGCGGGTGCGCCGCAAGATAGTCAGGTTTATGGCTTCAGCGATGACGGCGAACCTTCCGGTACTGCGGGCAAGCCGATCCTGGCCCAGTTGATGGGCTCGGGGCTCGGTGAAATCTGCGCCGTGGTAGTGCGTTACTACGGCGGCATCCAGCTTGGCACCGGTGGACTGGTCAAAGCCTATGGGGGCGGCGTCGGTGCCGCCCTCAAGCAACTGCCCACCCTGCTCAAGGTGCCACTCACTCCCTCTCTCATTCACTGCGATTACGGTGACATGGGGACGGTCGAGTCGCTGATCAGCAGCCATAATGGCGAATTGCTGGCGGCGGATTACGGTCAGCAGGTCACCTTGCAGGTGGCGTGGGAGTCCTCGGTTTGGGCTCAGGTGGACCGTGAATTGACCGACCGGACTCATGGGCGGGTATCCCTCAGCCCCTTAGATGGCTAGAATCCATCGCTCTTTAATTGGGGAAAGGGAGCTGTAATGCACATTCTGAGCATTATTCGCATTGTTGGCCTGCTGGTTGCGCTGTTCAGCTCGACCATGCTGTTGCCTGCACTGGTGGCTTTTGGCTATCGGGATGGTGGTGGTGCCGAGTTCGTCAGCTCTTTTCTGATCGCCCTGCTGCTCGGCGTGGTGCTCTGGTTTCCCAATCGCTATCACAAGAAGGAGATGCGCTCGAAAGAGGGCTTTCTGATTGTGGTGCTGTTCTGGACCGTGCTGGGCAGTGTGGGGGCTGTGCCCTTCATCATGAGCGATGTGCCGGATATGTCGGTCTCGGAGGCTTTCTTCGAATCTTTCTCCGGCCTGACCACCACTGGCGCAACGGTACTGACCGGGCTCGATAATCTGCCCAAGGCGTTTCTGTTCTATCGCCAGCTGCTGCAGTGGCTGGGGGGGATGGGGATCATCGTACTGGCAGTGGCCATTCTGCCACTGCTGGGGATCGGGGGTATGCAGCTCTATCGTGCCGAGATCCCGGGGCCGGTGAAGGATACCAAGGTGACGCCGCGCATCGCCGAAACGGCCAAGGCGCTCTGGTTCATCTATCTGCTGCTGACTGCGCTCTGTGCCTTGGCATACTGGCTCGCCGGAATGACGTTGTTCGATGCGGTTTGCCATTCGTTCTCGACGCTGTCGGTCGGTGGCTTCTCCACCCACGATGCCAGCATCGGTTTCTTCAACAGTCCGGTCATCAACCTGATTACCGTGGTGTTCCTGTTGCTGGCCAGCGTGAACTTTGCGCTCCACTTTACCGTCTTCTCCCACCGCCCGGTGCGGCTCGGGCGCTACCTTTACGATTCTGAACTCAAGGTGTTCCTGGCTATCCAGGCAACCTTGGTGATGATCTGCTTTGTCGCCTTGCTGACCCACGGACACTACGCCACCTGGCAAGAGGCGCTCAACCACGGGTTGTTTCAGGCGGTCTCTCTGGGTACCACCACCGGCTACAGCACCACTACCTATGCCGACTGGCCCTCGTTCCTGCCCATGCTGCTGATGTTTTCCGCCTTTATCGGCTGTTGTGCGGGCAGTACCGGCGGTGGCATCAAGGTGATGCGTTTTATGATCCTGTTCATGCAGGGGATGCGCGAGTTGAAGCGGCTGGTTCACCCCAGAGCCATCTATACCTTGAAGCTGGGGAATCGGGCGGTGCCCGAGCGCATCGTCGAGGCGGTGTGGGGCTACTTCGCCACCTATATTATTCTCTTCTTTATGTTCATGTTGCTTTTGCTGATGACGGGACTGAACGAAGTGACCGCATTCACCGCTGTGGCTGCGGCTTTCACCAACGTAGGCCCGGGTTTGGGAGAGGTATCAGCCAACTTCGGCAATATCTCGCCGGCGGCCCAGTGGGTACTGGTGTTGGCTATGTTGTTTGGTCGATTGGAAATTTTTACGCTTCTGGTACTGTTTACTCCTGCATTCTGGCGTAGTTGAGGTTGTTATGGACAAGATTCTGGTGCTTTATTCCTCTCGGGATGGCCAAACCCGCAAAATAGTCGATGTCATGCTGGAGCAGATGCCGGGATGCGAAGTGGTGATGCATGACCTGCATACCTTGCCGATGTGCAACCTCAGCAAGTATGCCAAGGTCTTGATCGGCGCCTCCATTCGTTATGGCAACTTCCACCCCAGCTTGTTCAGCTTTATTCACGCTCATCAGGAGCAGCTGGAGGTGGCCAATGCGGCCTTCTTCTGTGTCAACCTGACGGCCCGCAAGCCAGAGAAGCAGACGCCGCAAACCAATGCTTATATGAAGAAGTTCCTGCGCCTCTCCCCCTGGAAGCCGAAAACCCTGGGGGTGTTTGCCGGTGCGCTGCAATATTCCCGCTATAACTGGTGGCAGACGCGCATCATCCAGCTGATCATGAAGATTACCGGTGGCAGTACAGACACCAGTAAGGACATTGAATTTACCGATTGGGAAAAGGTGCGCAGCTTTGCACGCGAATTCTGGTCAAAAAGGTAGCTGTGTGATGTGAATTAAGGTTTTTTTGCCCGAAACAGCCCCGCCGATGCGGGGCTTTTGTTTAATAAAACAACGGTTAAACCTGAAAGTTGTAAAAAATGCCATTTTTTGCAGTTTTCCTCTTGTCATCCCGGCGCGGCTCCCTATAATGCGCCCCTACCAGCACGGCGGAGCACGCCAAACTGATGAGCCAGCTTC
>NZ_JAAKVR010000023.1:0-67692 GCF_049175755.1 Aeromonas sp. 600282
TCAAATTGGAATTCCTCCAAATTCCTCCATGATTTAATTCAAAGCCCCCTACCCAGGGGGCTTTGTTTTGGCTGAGCACCCATCCTGCCAGAGCCCACCAGTCGCGTTACAGGCCATCGCCGGCTATCTCTTCGCAGCCACACTCCCGAGATCCTTCACGCGCACCTGCGAGCATGAGCGAAGCCTCGAAAGGTCCCTCAACACCCAGCGCGCGCAATCGGGACCCCGCCTCGCCTGCGCGCTTTATGTGTTGAAAATCATGCAGGTGAACGACTGGGGGAGGGTATCGGCTCCCCGCGCCAGCACTGGCTGCGCGGGGGATAACGGATCCTTTTTGCGATCCTTCATTTTCCGTCAGATCCTTTCATGCTCTACTTACCACCACTCCAACAGGTTACGGCCGGTCAGTGCGCCCCAAACAAGGGCATTCAGTGCGAGCGAGATAAAAACAGCGGCAGAACCCATATCTTTAGCCCTGCCAGACAGTTCATGATGCTCAGAGCCAATGCGATCAACGACCGCTTCAACTGCAGAGTTGAGGATTTCTACAATAACGACCAACCAGCTGATGACTATCAACAGTAAAATCTGGTTAAGTCCGTCGCCAACAAAAAATGCCAGTGGCATCAGTAGCAAGATGAGCAATAGCTCTTGGCGAAACGCTGCTTCATGTCGCCATGCAGATGACAATCCTTTCATGCTGTAGTTGGTTGCATGAATGATGCGGGTTATCCCTGTTGCACCTGGTTTAGCCATTTCGTCTTCCTCTCTCGAATTTTAACTTTTACTGCTTACGAAATACCGCAAATAAAGAGGGGCACTCCAGTACCCCAGATAAGGTTTATTGCACTGTCCGGCACTGGCTAAAGATATCCAGTCCTTGGTCATATACCGCTGTATTTACATCCCAGATCCCCAACACAGATGAAAAAATGTTGTCGTGGGAGTAACGGGTATCAGCCGCTTTTTTCTGCAGGCAATTCATATCAAGCCCTTTCTCTTTGGAGAAACCGGGGGACATCCATACCTGCATCGGCACTCGGGTCTGGTCATCGGGGGCAAACTTGTATGGCGTACCATGCAGATACAGCCCCAAGGCACCCAGTGACTCACCGTGATCAGAGACATAGATAAGTGCGGTGTTGTACTTATCTTCATACTTTTTCAGCTTGGCAATCATCTCTGCAATGACAAAGTCGGTGTAACGGATCGTGTTGTCATAGGTATTAGCCAATTCTTCATCCGTGCAGTTTTCGATGTCGCTGCGAGGGCAGTCAGGCAAGAATTGTCGGTGAGTATCTGGGTAGCGTTTGTAATATGTCGGACCATGGCTACCGATCAGGTGGAAGCCAACCAGCTTGTCCCCTTTCATTTGTGCCACCTCATCATCGAGGTTTTGCAATACCACCTCGTCATAGCAGGTGTTTTTATCGCAGAACTGCGGGTGATCTTTCGGTTGGATTTCGATATTTGGCACCCGATCACATACTCCCTTGCAACCACCATCATTCTCTTTCCAGAAAACTGATACCCCGGTCTTCTGCAACACATCCAGGAGCCCCTCGCTATTGCGAGCTCGATTGTCGTCATACTCCTTACGGCCCATGTTGGAGAACATGCAGGGCACCGATACAGCGGTCGCAGTTCCACATGAACGAACATCATTGAAAGAGATCACATCACCACTTTTGCTGGTGAAGGCATTGGTCTCTTTTTCATAGCCGTTCATTGAGAAGTTCTTACCACGAGCTGTCTCCCCGACCACCAGGAACATCAGAGTCGGCTTGTCCTCTTTTGCAACCCGAGTGGCATCATCTCCGACTGTGGTAAAGGGAACAGGCTCAGCCATGTAACGCTTATAGAGATACTTGGTCGTGCTGTAGACAAAATTTGCAGGGACTATTTCACGATTCAGGGTCTGATTGTTGCGTCCAATCGAGGCATAGTCTTGATAGTAAAACGCGGCAATAACACCAATGACAGCGAGCGAGGCCAGCATGGAGACTCCGCGCTGGAAGAGTCCCCTATACCATGTATTTGGATACTCAATTTTCACAAAAAACAGTAATACCGCAGGAACAACCCCAGCCAGCAGTACCCAGGCAACGATAGGTAAATTGATATAGGAGTAAGCTTCGCTCTGGTTGGTCTCGAAGATATTCTGGATCATGTCCCGATCAAACAGGACGCGGTACTTCATCATGGTGTAGCTGACGATAGAGCCAGTAATGAAGAGGAATGCGAAGAAAGGCTTTAGCAAGTAGCGTATCGAAAAAGGCATAAACACGAAGTTTAATGCAGCTACCAGCAGAATTGGTATTGAGATAGCAAACCCTATTTTAAAATGATCAATTTTTGACAGTATTTCGTAAAAGTGAAGTAGAACAGGCCAGTTTAGTAAAAAAGCAAACACTAGCGCCAACAATAAAATAAATGGAACAATCTTTATTTTAACAACTGAAGGCATGACTTCTCCCTGAGAAATTTTGAATTCTTAAATTATTTTTTGCAATCCATTACATGGCATGCGGATAGTAACAGCCTCGCATGAGGATTGATTACGGGGCATTTGTAAAGATTTGTGAAAGTGTGATCTTTATCAATAGCGGGGCATTTGATACAAGATAGTGCTTGAAACTTAAGGAAGAGTTAAGGCCGTATCCTGGTCTCTGTCGGTGGTTTTTTGGTCAAAATGTTTTTTTGTCAATCAGTTGCGTAGCTTAAGCATCTCTTAAGAAATCATCGGCATCATCTCATGCATTCTAGGAACGGCGGGATGGTGGGTGACGGCTCATCATGACGTCTTGAAAGGTTATGGAGAAAATGATGTCGAACAATAATGAAATCAAAGTCTGGGATCTTCTGGTCAGGTTTTTTCACTGGGCGACTGTCGTACTATGTGTGCTCAATCTCTTTATTCTCGAGGAGGGGCATCGTAACCATCGTTATGTCGGCTATACCTTGTCTGGATTGTTGGTGATACGAATCGTGTGGGGCTTTTTGGGGTCTCATTACGCAAAGTTCACTCAGTGGTTTCCCACCCCAGCCCGTGTGACTGGTTACGTCCAAGCGAGCATGAAAGGGGAGCACCCCTATCACGCAGGGCATAACCCTATGGGCTCCTTGATGATTATCTTGTTACTGACCTGTTTGGTTGGTACAGCTGTTACTGGGATTCTGACTAACTATGAGGATCTGTTTGGTGATGAGATAATGGAAGGTATCCATGAGTTTTTTGCCAAAGCGTTGCAGATAGCGATTTTCGTGCATGTATTAGCTGTCATTGCGATTGACCGTTTGACTCACGGCGACTTAATTCGGGCGATGATTACTGGCAAGAAACGTGTGCCATCAGGTGTAGATGTCGTCGATAAATGTTAAAGCGTATTTCATATGGCAAAGAGCGGCTTTCCCGCTCTTTTTTATTTTTATGACTCTTTTGGGTTGATGCGAACAAGCAACATGCAGCTTAGATCGAGAGCGCCCTATGATCTGTGACAATCTGGTGTTTGGTTGGCTGATAAAGAGGGTTGAGCTGTTCGGTTGCGCCTGGGTTGGCGCGGTCGGTGCTGCTGCCAGGTGCGATAAAGAGGGTGCGGCCGGTGATGGCGCAGCGGATGGTGCCGCTCTGGTCGATGTTCACCGGCACCAGGCCATCCACAAGGTGGCACTTGCCCACGGGGCGGCCATCGGCGGAGAGCAGCGGGAGTGTCGGCTGGGATGTGGGGGCCATCAGCTTGGTGGCTTTCTGGCGGCCGGGAATGGCTTGCGGCAGGGAAGGGATCCCTACCCGCTCCAGCCGGAAAACCCGGCGCATCATGGCGATGGCCACCCCTCGAATATGCGGCGGTTGCTGTTGCAGCCATCCAAGCATCCGTTCAGGCGACCATGCCGGTGTGCCGTCAATCTGCGGGCCCATCCGGTATATCTGGCATTCCAGAGCATCATATTGTGCCGCCGTCAGTGGTTTGTAGGTATAGGGCGTATCGGGTAGTTCGCCCTGCAGGGCTTCCAATCTGGAAAATAGGTCAGTCAAACTCTACCTCGTTTATCAGTTCGTCAAACAACGAACTCGGCATATCGTGTTGCTCTGCGCGGTCTAACTTATCCAGCACGCGCCAGAGCTCACACCGATATGGATTGGGCAGATCCGTGATCCACTGATGGCATGCTGCAAATCCGCAAGTGTTGAACAGCTCGTAGCAATCCATCACTAGTGTTGGCCAATGCTCATCATCGGGAGGAATAGTATCGGGCTGTTCGTCCGGTTCTGGTACACCAACCATGGCCCGTAACCATTCCAACTCGATAAGTGGGTCGCCATCGCCCGATAGGGTCAAGCGGCTCGACTGCACCTGCCCGTTCTCCAGCCAGAGGGTGAAACCGTCCACCGTGACGTTGGCACCAGCCCGCAATCGGTCGATGGAGAAGGGCGATAACCCCCATTGTTCCCTCATGATCTGGTCTGCGAAGGCCTCAGGATCCGGCCGCGTACAGTTATTGTCAGAGCTCCAAGGTGCTGGGCTGTCGCCCGCCTTAACCCCAACACCCCTCGCTGCAGCCTCGGCGGCTCTATTGGCAACATAGGTACCTGCAGGCATCACTTCCCACCCTTGCAGGCGGGTCTTGATGCCAAGGCGAGCGGAGGTAATGCCCATCAGGCGTTTGATGTCTTCGCCGTAGCTGTTGGCTTGCTCCTCAATGAGGTGGGCCAGCTTGATCGGGTGTTCGGCACGGGTCGCCAGTGCACCGCCCATGGCGTGCAGGTAACAGCGAAAGATGCCGTTATCTGCGGCAAAGCGAGCCGCCTCAAAGCGCGGGTCTTGCAGCACTGGCTTGGGTGGGCCCACCAGATCGGCATTCTTCTTGGCGTTGCTGATGCGGCGCAGTTCACGCCATACCCCGACTGGAGCACCTCCGATCTGCTGGAAGGTGCGAATGCCCCACCAACTGGCCCAAGCTACGGCATGCAGGGCACCCTCATCGGCGGCGGTACCGGCCTCCTCGTCATCGTCCAGGTAGGCGCCGTCGATGTTCTTGGCAATGTATTTGGCGAGATAGCCGGCGGCATCCCCCTTGGCCGGGTCTATCTCTTTCCAGTCAAAGCGGGGAGTAAAGTCGGTAAAGGGTGGGGTGCCCTTGATATCCCGTACCAGCTCTTCGTGGTCATCGGTCAGGGCATAGCGTTGTAGAATACCGATCACCCGGTTGCGATCTTCCGGGCGCATAAATAGCAGCAGATGCCAGTGCGGGGTGCCGTCGTGGTGAGCCTCGCAAACGCGAAATCCATAAACGGGGGCGTTCCACCGTTTGAGGGCAGCTCTGGTGCGGCTCCATAGCTTGGCCAGATAGGCGCAGGTCTCCCGCGGCGTGGCCCCTTGATATCGCTTGTTCTCTACCGCTTTGCCGTTGTGCTTTTGTGTCCAGGCATGAAAGCGGCTCGGGGCTGTCCAGGTGAAGAAGACCCCCACATGACCCTGCTCCTCGGCATAGTCATTGAACCCTCGCGCCCGCACCATCATTTCGTTGCGGCGGTTCACCGGGTTGGCATTGCTGGCCTCCCAGCAATCCTTCATCGACACGACCAGGTCATAACGCTCGTTCACCACTTCTGACTCGGCCAGCCAGCGCATCATGGCCCGCTTGCGTTCGCGTACCACCTTCATGGTGGCGTTTGATACATAAGCAGATACGCCCTTGCGCACTTTGCCGAGCAGGATATTGATGTGCTCTTGCAGCCTGTCCCAGCAGCGGTTGACGCGCTTCTCCCACCACTTGGCAGAGAGCAGGCGCACCATCACGCTCAAGATCCAGTTATCCCGAGCCTCTTCGGTTTTGAACTTCGGCAGCTCGCCGATAAAACCCCACTGGTCAGCAGGCTGGCGTATCAGCTCCCAGGTCAGCAGCAGATCCGCTTCGGCACCTTCTTTGATGCCCTGCTCGATGTGCTTGTAAATGGCTGCAGTCTGGTTGGCGAACTGGTGGGCAATCTGTTTGCGGCCGGTCTCATCGCGCATCTGTTTCGGATCGACCGGGATGGCCTGGAGTTGCATCCGCACCCACTTGGTTCGCTCCCGCAACCAGATGTTGGCGGAGCGGCAGTGGCTAAAGCTGCCGTCTTTGCGGCGGCGGATGTACTGCTTGAACAGGTTCCTGGTCAACTCGGTGGAGAGCCCATCGAGTAGTTGCATGGCCCAGAGCAGATCGTACTGGCCGCGGTCACCAGCAAAAGCGGCGTCAAAGTTGACGCCGGGCAGAGAGTTGCAAAGGGTATCGATGCGCTGCCGCAGCGTTCTTTTCGACAGCGGCAGGCGTTTGGTCTTGCTGGTCATGCAGAGAGATAACCGGATAGCTGTTTGATGTGGGACTGGCAGCCACGAACGCTCATTTTGGCGTGCTCTTTCAATCGGCGAGCGGCCGCACACTGGCGCAGCAATTGCCTGATGCTGGCGTGGGGGCGGGCAGGTAGCCGGCGCGCATGGGCCAGCTCTCGCTGATAAAGGCGCAGCCGTGCCTCGTCTTCCCGGTAGGTGGCTTGCCAGCGATCTTGCAGGAGCGTGAGCTCCCATTGCAGTCCATGGCTCATTTGATGATCTCCCCCTGTCCATGCAGTGGTGCGCACTCTGCCCACCACTCGGCAATTTCCCGGGCCAGTGCCAACTCCAGATTTGCAGCGGCCAACCAGTAGACGGTGCGCATTGCGCCCAGCGCCAGCAGCTCGGCTACCTGATCCCGGTTGCCTCTGGCATCGCTGCCCGCAGCGATAAACTCGGCGCGGGCGGCAAACCAGTGGGTGGTCAGCTGGCTGACCGGTGTGGTGGGTTGCATATGTGCAGGGCCGGCTTCGCTCTGCTCTTGTTGGGCGTCCAGCTCAAACAGATCGAAGTTGCTCATCGCATGCCTCATCTATTGCCTGAAAGTCCGGCGCATCGATGGCGATATGGCCCGCCTCGATGCGTATTGAGATACCGAGTTCACCACCACAGCAGAGCGGGGCGGTCGGCAGCAATTTCGATTCGTTTTGGGCCAGCCACTCTTTCAGGCTGGCCAGGGTGAACAGCGTGGTACTCATGCCTCATCCTCCATCACCAAATCGTCATCGAGCAGATCCGCAGGCTTGCTGGTCACCACCAGTTGCACCTGGATGTATTCATTCCCCGAGTAGAGTGCGCCCAGGGCGATGCGGTTATCCTCGGCGCGTGCGGCAAACATCTCGGCCAGCAGACCCTCGATCACCTTGGGTGCTTGGTTGGCAATCTTGATGGCATCACTCATGGGCGGGCCCTCCGGTTGAGGTGGTGAAACAGCTGGTGCCAGCGCAATGACTGCTGCGCCTGGACTAACAGGGATTTGCCCTCTGACCCCCGATAGGTAAAAGAAGCAGGGCGAGCTTTGGCGGTCAGCCGCTGCTGAAGGCGCGGCAACTCTGCCAGCGCCTCCTGTTGGGATATGGGGTGGAAGATCTGCCTCATGGCTGCACCTCCGGTGTGGCGATGCCAGTCAGTAGCCAGTCGATGTGCCGTTTCAGCTCCGGGTGGTTGGCAATCAGCAGGAACAAACCGCCGCCAATCTCGCGGTATCCCAGCTCGTAGTTCTTGAGCGTGGTGGGTGGAATACCCAGCAGGTCGGCAAACTTCGGGCGGCTCAATTTCAGCTGTTCCCGCAACTGGCGCAGGCGTTTGGCGGCATGGTGGTTGAGCAGATTGATTTGGGTTGGCTGTGCGGTCATGGTCAGGCTCCTTGTTGAGGTGTGCAGGGGTTGATGCGGCTGAACAGAGAAGCCCAAGCCAGTGCGGTGGAACGCTCGAGCAGCGCCACCCCGTCCGGGTGTTGGCTCAGACGGGCGCCATAGCGGCCCGTCAGCTTGCGTTGCTGGATGCGAAGGTTGCGCAGTGCGCAGGGGATCGCTAAAGTTGCCATGTCGACTTCCTCATACGTTGTTGATAAAGGCCCGCTTGGAGTTGCAGCTCCGTTAAGCGGGCTTTTTAGTGCCCGATAGGTCGCGGGCCTTCTTGGCCAATCTGGCCAGCGACATGCACCGCATGATCCAGTTGCTGGCGTTTGGCCTGTTCTCTCTTCTTCCGCTCGGCTAGTTCTGCTGGCGTCACCTTCACCGACGGGTGCCACACCTTGGGATCACACCCGCTGTGAAACAGCGACTGATAATCCAGCGCAATCACCGCAAGGCGGATCGCCTCACGCTGCTGATAGGGCAGGGCAGAGAGGGTCGCCATCATCAGCGAATCCCACGGCTGGCGGGCGATGGTGCAAATGGCGACGCGCTTGGTCTTGGGCGCATTAAGCCAATCACCGTCAAGGTTTGAACCCGCCCGGTTGAGGTGCTCCCGCAACAGCGCGATGCCTGCGGTATTCATCAGCACCTGCTCCTCGGCGGTCAGACCGGCGATGTTGCGGGGCTCTGGCTGGGTGTGTTGCATGCTGGTTTCTCCTTCACCTGGGCGCAGAATCTGGCGGCCAGTGAGGGGATCACTGGGCCACCTCTTTCACCCTGCGCGGGACAATGGGTAGCACAATGGCCGGATTGGGCATGGCACTGGGGCTGATGGTTGCGATGATTTCGAACCCCGCCTTGAAGGTGTGGCCGCAATCCACATTGCTGCATTGATAAGTGGCGATGCCGCAAAGCGGGCTCATCCGGATGGATGTGCGAGTGCTGGCGCGGGCACCACAGTGGGGGCAAATCAGTCTCATGGCTTCTCCTATGCGCCCAGTGCTGCACGCGCCATATCAGCGGCACACGCAAGACCAGGGACGGCGTGAAAGCGGTCTTCGACCTCGGTAGCCAGCAGCACAAGGTGCTCAATGCCAGCCCAGATGCCGGTGACGACGGTGTTTCGGTTGGATTTGGTGACGCGGTCACCGGCAAGCAGCGTGGTCGCCTGAGCGGTGACGCCCAGGATCTGGGCCCCCGCATTGAGTGCCTGCTGGGCACGTGCTTCTGGTGCTGCGGCCGCAGCCGCCGGCAAGCGCACGGCCGTCAACTGGCAATCAAACAGCAGCCCGTCGAACAGGGTGTCGTCACCGGTGACGCGGTAAAGGTCGATAAGGTCAGTCGCAGTCAACTTGTGCCGCGCCTGAGCCGGGTTGAACTTGTTGCGCAGCACATCGGCACTCATGCCGATCTGCGCAGCCAGGTCGGCAAGGTTGTGCACCTGCTTGAAGCGGTCGCAAGCACTGGCGAAATGGCGGTGTATGTTTTGTTGACAGTTAGACACTTTCAGCTCCTGTTCGCAGTCGCTACTGTGTGATCAAGCCACAGAGCGGGACGTGGGCTTCTTGGTCAGCGCACGGCTTGCCAACCGCCGTCCGGAGTTCTCATTGACCAGCTTGAAATACTGCTCCGGCTCGCTGGCCATATCGCGCCAGCGCACCAGATTGACCCAGGGCTGATCGCCGGCGCGTAGCTTGGGAATGATGGGAATGCGGCCATCGGCAATCATGTCCTGGGCGGTGCGCTTGGGGAGCTTGAACTTGTAGACGTCGAGCAGCATGTCCAAAAAGGCATCGAGCGGAATGGCCGGCAGGGCTTGCAAGGCCAGCCCTTGCTTGATGGCCGCTAGCTCACGCAGTACCTCGGTGATGGGCTCGACAGGATGGTTTTCCATCGTCATGGCGATCTCCTTAATGTGCTGTACGCGAGTGCTTTGTTGTTGGGGTAGCTTTCAACTTCCCGCCAGTCAGCACTTCGATTTGATAGGCTCGGCCTTTGGGAATGTCGCTTCCCCAGCGGGATACAGCTGGCTCTGAAATGTTCAAGGTTCTGGCTAGCTCTGCTGCACTTCCGAAGTAACTGATTGCGTCCTCTTTTTTCATGACCTCTTTTCCGACCTTAAGTTTGGATTGAACTGAGCCTAACTTAACTTCGGTAAAGTATCAACCTTTTGTTCGGATTGCCGAGGTTAAGCTAGAGCGATGACAATAAGTGATCGCATTTTCAGTAGACGAACGGCTCTGAATCTCTCGAAGACTGCACTTGCCAAAGCCATTGGTGTGAGTGACGTTTCAGTAGGGAAGTGGGAGTCTGGTTTGAACCAGCCGAAAGGCCGCTATCTCAATGACTTGGCGGCAGCGCTGGGGGTATCTGTTGACTGGCTTTTGGCCGGTGGTGGGGAGGGGGCGACGGCTCCTTCCCAAGAAACTATGCCCGGCTATCACAACGTCGAACCGGCAGTGATACCGCAGGGTAATCGTGTTCCGATTCTGAGCTATGTCCAAGCTGGTAACTGGCGGGAGATGTGCGAGCAGGCCACGACCTTCGACGGCAATGTCGAGTATGTGTCTGCCAGTATCGATATTGGCCCTCGTGGCTTCGGTCTCTGGCTGCGCGGCAATTCCATGACTCCGATCTTTAATGAAGGGGACTTGGTGATCGTTGACCCTGATGAGTCACCTCGCCCTGGCGATTATGTTGTTGCCAAGAACGGTAGCGAAGGAGCTACTTTCAAGAAGTTCCGACCCCGCGGCATCGATGAAAACGGGCAAGAGGTGTTTGAGCTTGTCCCCCTTAATGATGATTACCCTTCCATGCACTCCGATCGGCAGCACATCGAGATCATCGGCGTGATGGTAGAACACAGAATATTTAGAAAAAGAGTAACAGGGCGCTAATAGGCCCTGTTTTTGCATCCGTTGCCAGCTTATAGCCAAACCAAGATGAAAAAACATTGGTCGACATGCTTGGGCTGACAAGACGTTTTAGGGAGAAAACATGTCAGAGTTCCATGATGTTCCAATGTCATTCGGTTACAAGCGCAATAAGCAAAAAGCCCTGATCAGCCTTCACGGTATTTTGAGCGGAATCACAGCTGATCAGCGTCTCAATGATACTGAAGTCCTCTTTATGGCTACTTGGTTGAAATCGGATTCCGAGTTCAAAAAAGATGGTGATTTCCTCGATATTCAAGACCTCATCCATGATGTTCTCGAAGACGGTGTTATCACTGCTGATGAAAAAGAAGACCTGCTGAACCTACTCAACGATGTGTTGCAGTACAACGAAATTGAGCACGACAACATGGATGCGCTGGTTAACATGCTGCTTGGTTTCCTGCAGGGCATTAGTGCTGATAGCAACATTGTTGAGCAAGAGGTTCTCGCGCTCAGTTCATTATTACTTAAGCACCGTGACCTCTTGGCCTCTTGGCCGGGTAGTCTGCTGTTCAGCCGCCTCAACGATATTCTGTCCGACGGTAAGATCACTGAAGATGAACGAGAAGACCTATTGGAGCTGGTAAAACAAATCTCTGGCCAGCGTTTCACTGAATCAGGTTTAGCTGCCGGATTGGCGACTGAGTTCTTTGCTGATGGAGATGTGATGACTCTCCAAGGCAAAACAGTATGCTTCACAGGAAAATTCCTATCCGACACCCGCCATAACCTAGAACAGCAAGCTAAGCTGCTTGGCGCTTCTCCAATTAAGGGAGTTACAACTCATCTTGATGTGTTGATCGTCGGGAGTTTAGCTAGTCGAGATTGGATGTTCACCAGCCATGGACGCAAGATTGAAGCCGCTATCAAAGCCAAGGAAAAAGGGCAGGACATCCAGATCATCAACGAAGAGGACTGGGTGCGGATCGCCTCGGAACCGTTGGCGGTATAGCCGCCAGCCATCGGTGTAGCGGTTGGTTTGTCTGCAATGGCGGTTCTTATTGCTCCTCCTGCAAAGAAATATGCAAACCATATCGACATGATGGCGGACACGTCTGCTGGCACCCATGTATATGACGCCAGCAGACACAAAAATGCAGCGGTACAATACGGCGAAAAAATAGATACCCGTTGGTCATCATTGAACCAGTCGAGATTATATGAATTTAGGGGGAGATTATGCCTGCACTAATTGGTCTGTATATTTTCATCAGTACGGTGCTTTCATTCTATGACTTCGATTTTACTGAAGAGACGTACTTGCCAGGAGCTGCTTGGCATTCGATGAAATGGCAAACACTTTACATGTCCAAAGAGCAAATGGGAGTTTACTTTTCTGATTTGGGTGTGATTGGAGCCGAAAGACTTGGCGTTGAAGGATTGGATAAGGATGACATCCATGATATAGCAAATAACTTGCGTCAAAGAAGTGGAAAGGAGGCATTAGACTATCCATGGCAAGGACCAATCTCATTTTCCTACATTACATATGTGAGGCCGTTAATTCTTCTGGCATTAGACACTAATGCAATTCAATACGAATTAGGCAAAGAGGTCATAATGGAAAAAATTGGATTATGACCATCCGCAAACTTGACGACGGCAAGCCACTACCTTGGCTTGCCGATATTCGCCCAGGTGGTCGCAATGGGCCGCGCAGGCGCAAGCGATTTGCCACCAAAGGCGAGGCGGCTGCTTGGGAGCTGTGGCAGCTTGAACAGTTCGCTGAAAAACCTTGGCTGGGTGATGATGAGCAGGCAGCCGAACCTGTGGCAGATACCCGGCGCTTGTCTGATCTGGTTGAACGTTGGTATGGCCTGCATGGTCAGAGCTTGCGTGATGGTGAGCAGCGTCGGTCCAAACTGCTGCTGATCTGCGAAAGCTTGGGCAACCCACTGGCTGCTGAGTTTACGGGTAATGACTTTGCCAAATACCGTGAGGCGCGTCTCTCTGGCGTAGTGAGCGATCGACGGGCGGCGACGCAAGAAGGGAAGGGGGTGAGCGCATCGACGGTGAACCGTGATCACGCTTATCTGCGAGCAGTGTTCAATGAACTAAAGCGGTTGGGTGAGTGGACGGCAGAGAATCCGTTGGCCGGGATGCGGCTTTACCGGGTTTCCGAATCAGAGCTGGCGTTTCTGTACCCTGACGAGATCAAGGCATTGCTCGAGGCCTGTGACACTGCCAGCAATCCAGATCTCGGCATTGTGGTGCGGCTCTGCTTGGCCACAGGGGCGCGTTGGGGAGAAATCCAGGACCTGACCCAGTCGCAGGTGTCACAGAACCGGTTGACCTTCACTCATACCAAGGGGGGCAAACGTCGAACCGTGCCCATTAACCAAGAGCTGATCGACATTATCCCCAAGCGCAGGGGAAAACTGTTCAGTGAGTGCTACCACCATTTTGAATCCGCCATCAACAAGGCTGGGATCCAGCTACCGGCGGGGCAGAGTACCCATGTGTTGCGGCACACCTTTGCCAGCCATTTTATGATGAACGGTGGTAACATTCTGGTGCTGCAAAAGATACTCGGGCACTCGACCATCACCATGACGATGCGCTATGCCCACTTTGCCCCAGACCACCTTGAGGATGCGTTGCGGCTCAATCCGCTGACAGTGAACAAGCTGCGGTAGTGTCCACATTTGATCCACACAGCTCGCAGAACACCGCATTTTGTCACTCTATGTCGCATTCATAACTCATTGTTTTAAAATAACTATTTGATTTTAAAGGCTTGCCAATAGCATTTAAAATCCCTCGGCGTTCGCGTCGTGCCGGTTCGATTCCGGCCTCGGGCACCATTAAAATCAAATAGTTACAAAAGGCCGCTAGCAATAGCGGCCTTTTTGTTTTGCCTAAATGGCGACAAAGTGGCGACAGCGATTGTGCTGAGTCCACAGCTTCATAACAACAAAGCCTGCTGAAGGCAGGCTTTTATCGGGTCTGTATATAGCCGAGGAATTTACCGCGTGGGTTAGGGTATGGCCGATTACTTCCACCACTCCTTGCTTGGTAAGTTATTCCATTCTCCAACCGGGTATTCATGGCCATGAAAGCGCAGTGTTGTGCTCAATGTTCTCTTACTGGTGGTCTGAAAGGCTCCGTCCTGCTCTACGGTCCCTGTTTTCGCTTTGGTTACTACTCTCAGATCATTTAGCCCGTTAGATATCCCTGACAGGACTTGGAGGAAAGCCCTCATCACTTTGGTCTGCTGCGCTTGCGATGCTCCCTCGTTCTGTTTTTATGATTATCTGGTTCGTAGGAGAGTAATTAACCGTGAGTGCATGCAACAGTGCCGTTAGTTGCGCCGTTTGTTCAAAGAGAGCCGGGATTCCGCAGGCAGTCGCGCCTTGATGTCGATGATGCGAACGCTGGGGTATCAGATTGGCCGATTCAAAGTCCGTAACCTGATGAAGGAATCCGGGTTGGCATCCAAACAGCCGGGCGCACACCGTTATAAGGTGCCCGGTCTGCACGACCGGATATTCCCGATCTGCTGGTCCGCAAATTTGATGTCCAGCAACTCAATCAGGTGTGGCTATATCACCTAGGTTTGGGCAGGGGCTAGTTGGCATTATCTGGTTGTGATGCTCGACCTGCATACCCAGCGAGTTGTGGGCTGGACGATCTCTGGTAAGCCTGATGTAGATCTGGCCATCAAAGCTCTGGAGATGCCCTATCAGCAGCGGGCTTGTCAATCATGGTGGTAACTGCTGGGATAACGTCCCGATGGAGTTGCTGTTCAGAAGCTTGAAGTCACAGTGGCTCCCAGCAACGGGATACCTGAACCTGCGGGAAGCGAAGCTGGATATCAGCTATTACCTGATGGATTGCTAGGCGTTGTTGCCCAAATCGATGCAGCTTGAATGGAACTAGCTGAGGACTCGGTGATCTGCTCATCACCATCCTCTTCAAGTTTGCATCATGGGCATTTCGCTGCACCCCATCACCAACTGGCCTAAATACAACAAGTCTTTGATTCACCGTGGTTCACCCACTTTCTGGGTTGATGCCGAGGCCATGAGCAACTGGTTTCACCACGACTATCACGGACGGCAAGGCCGCAGCCAGTTCTACACCAACCAGACCATCTGTACCTTCCTGATGCTCAAGGGAATTTTCAACTTCACCCCGCGGGCCACTCGGGGACTACTCGACTCCCTGCTCGAGTTGAGGAATCTGGCGTTGTGCGCACCGGACTATAGCTGTGTCTGCAAGCGAGCCCGTATGGTGAAAGTGGCTTATCGCTCCCCCCAAGGGGACGCGTTACCGACTTGGTTATCGACTCAACCGGGCTGAAGGTGTTTGGTGAAGGTGAGTGAAAGGTCAGCAAACACTGCGCCGAAAAACGGCGAGTGTGGCGCAAGTTGCATCTGGCGGTAGATCCGGTGAGCCACGATATCGTGGCGGCGGAAGTCTCGCTGGGACATGTTTATGCGGATGGCGCCGACGACAGTAAAGCCAGCCATCAGCTTATCTAGCGCACAGGGGGCGACAGCCTGTATCCTGACTAGCGAAAGCACGGCGTTATGGAAAAGGGACACCCGAGAAATGATGCTGTGTTGTGATGCGCAAGGAAGGGCTAGCGGACTGGAAGAAGATATCGGGGTATCACCGTCGCTCGCTGGCCGAGACGGTGATGTATCGGTTCAAGCAGTTGTTGGCGGGGAAAATCAGTCTGCGTAACTAAACGGCCAAGTGGGAGAAGTCATGGCGTATGTAAGCGCCATAAACAAACTCAATACCCTGGGTCTACCTGTCAGAAAACCCCGAGTGTTGCGGTCACCAGGGGCTGGGGAAGTCATGACTTGCTGGGGGATTTGGGCAACAACGCCGATTACTACAACTGGCGGCATCCACATCAACACAATTACGGGGTCACGCCAGCAAAAGCCGAGGATCCGCCTAATCAAGAGTCCGGATTTAGTTGACCACTACAGACTGTGCTTGAGTTCATGTTACAATTTGTCAATCTTTCACTATCTACGTCAACCATATGCAAAACCAGAAAAGCAATAGGATTGATTTCGCAAACACTCTAAGAGGCTTTGCTGCATTAGCTGTAGTTATTTCACATTACTATGGCGTTTTTTGGTCAAGCCGTGCAGCTGTAGAGGTGTTAACAAATGCGCCAATGCTTCCCTTTGAAACGCATGCAATTCCTATTTATGTTTCATTATTAAACGCCTTTTCATTATTTAATTGGGGGGCATATGGTGTAGCATTATTTTTTATCATTAGTGGCTTCGTAATTCCATTTTCTTTGCAAAAAACAAGTTGGTTTGGTTTTACTATCAATCGAATGCTGCGAATTGTGCCAACATATATTGTAGGTTTTAGTATTACGTTGGTTGCCATTTTAATTAGCTCGCATTATTTTTCAAGGGAGTGGCCATTCACTACTCAAGAGGTATTGATTCATTACATACCTGGTATTAGAGATGTCTTATGGTCAAGAGGTATTGATGGAATAGTGTGGACGCTAGAGATAGAAATGAAGTTTTATTTTGTCTGTGCGTTATTGATTGTGCTATTTCGAAAGCAATCAACCATGGTTTTTTTAGCCCCGATATTTATCTTCATAGCATCGATTGTTATTAATAAGTATATTCCCGGTTGGGGTAATACGGATGCAAGGTTGTGGCAATTGGCAATGACCTTTATGACAGTGTCGCAATATATTATATATATGTTCATTGGGGTGGTGTTTCACTATGTCCAACGTGGTCGTATTGAAAGAGACAAAGCATATCTTTTAATTGGAGTGATTTTTTGCCTTTTCTGTTTGCAATGGTATATTGGCCCCGCAGCTGCCGGAATAACGGTAGCATGGAGCTATGCATTTGCATTGCTGACCTTCATTTTTGCATTTACGTATCAGGATTTTTTCAGGTCAAACAAGTTCTTCGATTTCCTGGCAGATATAAGCTACCCACTTTATGTGATACATGGTGTCGCTGGCTATGTAGCGCTTAGAATCTTACTCGATCTTGGCATGAAAGCTTGGGTTTCACTGTTGATTGTGACTGGTGGGTGCATATTTTTATCTTGGGTTTTACATAAGCTAGTGGAAAAGCCATCCCAACGAGTTGGTAAAAAATTGGCTGGCTACTTTATTATCAAAAAAAATGACTGTAGAGTTAATAATGAAGTGGCCGTTAGTCATTTAAATTAAGTCTATTAAGCTGCTGTACAGATCTAGTTATCACCTGACACCGGCCTCAAGCCGGTGTCTTGTTTACGCTACTTTAGAGCGCACTTCCTTCGGTATCAATTTCAGACCCTTCTTGAACATGCTGTAGGGCGTCAGTCCCTCCATCATCCTGCCCTGATGCGGCCGCTGGGTGTTGTAGTGCGCCAGGTAGCTACCCAGGTCTGTCTGCATCTGCTCTACCGACTCATACCAGGTCGTCCTCCCCTTGATACGGAAGTGTTCATCCAGCAGTGTGCGATGCAGCCGTTCGATAAAGCCGTTGCTCTGCGGCCTGCGTACCTTGGTTGTCCGGTGCTCAATCCCCTCCAGTTGCAGGAACAGCTCGTAGGGATGATGGTCTGGGCGCCCACAGAACTCGCGCCCGTTATCCGACAGGATGGTATAGACCCGTGCCTCGTGGGCCTCGAAAAACGACTGTACCGTTTCATTGAGCACATAGACCGAGGTCACCGGCAGCTTGCTGGTGTAGAGCCGTCCCCAGGCGTGGCGGCTGTAGCAGTCCAGCACGGTTTGCAGATACACCTGCCAACCCCTTGGATCGCGCCGACGAAGAAGGAGCCGACAGCCACCAGTTCTCCGGTGTAGTGGACCTCAATCTGACGTTCTCGAAACTCTGGGCTGAGACGCTCGAACAGGCGAAGTTACTCGTCATTGAGCTCTTTGGCGAGCTCTGGCAGGCTGAGTTTTTCTCGTTGCAGGTCTACGGTGACTCCAGATAACACAGTAGGGGGCTCTGTTTTGTTATCCGGTTTGAAGCCATATGACCACTCCCTTTTGTGGACAACTGTCAGGTAATACCAACTCCATACAGCCAGGGAGTGGCACCAGAGTCGGCTAGCCATGCACCAGCGCGGCGGCGGCCACCTTGTGACGGGCAATAAGCTGCTCGATATCCAGCCCCTCGATGGCACCATCCACCACCCGCCACTTGCCACCCACCATCACCCGATCGGCCCGCTCGGCGCCGCACAAGATCAGGGCCGCGATGGGGTCGTGACTGCCGCTAAAGCGCAGGTCGTCGAGCTTGAACAGCGCCAGATCTGCCTGCTTGCCGGGCAGCAGCTCACCGAGATCGCCGCGCCCGAGCAGCCGGGCCGAACCTACGGTCGCCCACTCCAGCACCTTGCGCGGAGTGATGCGCTCGGCGCCGTAGCGCAGCCGCTGCAGATAGAGCGCCTGACGGGCCTCCTGCATCAGGTTCGAGGCATCGTTGGAGGCCGAGCCATCCACCCCGAGCCCCACCGGCGCACCAGCCGCCTCCAGATCCAGGGTCGGGCAGATGCCGGAGGCGAGCCGCATATTGGAGACCGGACAGTGGCACACCCCGGTGCCCGCCGCCCCCAGCCGCGCAATCTCGTCCGGATTGAAGTGGATGCCGTGGGCCAGCCAGGTGCGATCGCCAAGCCAGCCCACCTTTTCGAGATAATCGACGGTGCGCAGGCCAAAGCGTGCAAGGCAGAACGCCTCCTCATCCAGCGTCTCCGCCAGATGGGTGTGCAGCCGCACATCGAGCTCGGCCGCGAGTCTGGCGCTTTCCACCATGATCTCCTCGGTCACCGAGAAGGGGGAGCAAGGGGCCAGCGCAATCTGGATCTGCGCCCCGGCGCCGCGCTCGTGATACTGGCGCACCAGCCGCAGACTGTCATCGAGGATCTGCTGCTGCCCCTGCACCGTGTGGCGCGGCGGCAAGCCCCCCTCATCTTCGCCAAGGCTCATGGAGCCACGGGTCAGCATGGCGCGCATCCCCAGCTCACGCACCGCCGCCACCTGAATATCGATGGACTCCTCCATCCCGCGCGGGAAGAGGTAGTGGTGATCGGCCGCCGTGGTGCAACCCGAGAGCAGCAGCTCCGCCATCGCCACCTTGCTCGCCAGCGCCAGAGCGTCGGGCGTCAATCTGGCCCAGACCGGATAGAGAGTCTTGAGCCAAGGGAAGAGCGGCTGATTGACCACCGGCCCCCAGGCACGGGTCAGGGTCTGGTAGAAGTGGTGGTGGGTATTGATAAGGCCCGGCAGCACCACATGGTCGCGAGCATCGAACAGCTGTTCGCACGGTCGGGCAGGCAGGCTGTTGGCCTGCCGCCAGCACCTCGCTTATCAGACCGTTTTCAATCACCAGCCCGCCGCGGCCATCGACCGTTTCGGGGGTAAAGGTGGCAAGGGGGTTTTTAATCCAGATACGGGTAGCGGACATGGCCGACTCCTCCATCAGTGACACATAGGGGTGAGCCAGCTCAGTTATACCCTGTCTGCTGATCTAGAGGCGGCGGTCAGCGACCGCGGCCAACCCAGTCTAGACATACGGCGCAAAAAGTCTGTGATCGCCGTTTTGAATCAAGGTGATAGCGACGGATTACCCAAGGCGACCATCCACACAAGGTTTACCCCGCAATTAATCAACCAGTGATTAACAAAAGCTTGTGCCAGCGCAAAAAAACCTCTGGTTTCTGATAGTTGCGTGATAGCCGCCATAGTTAAGCGCTCAATGAATCCGTAAGATATTTGGCGGCGCCTGTTGGCCCCTTTTCCCAAACCAAGGTCAACGGCGCAATGTGGCAGCGACAGTCAGGGGCGGTAGCGTCTTTCACGGAGACCAGCCGGTCTCCCGCCCCTGCGCCAAGGCAACCGTCCCCTCTCCTCCTGCGGGAGAGGGTTAGGGTGAGGGGTCGCCAACCCCGTTGGCATGACTTCGCCAGCAGGGTCGGTAGGGTCGATTAGCGAAGCGTAATCGTCCGCGGTAACCGCTCCCCTTACAGGTGAAGCCCATGGCGCAATCCGCCAAGCCTGTTGCCGCAAGCAAACCCGCGTCGAATAGAGGTGCAATTCACTTCGTTCATTGCACCCTACGGTATGGGACAAACGGGATCACCCCGGCGAACAACAAGGGGCAACACCCAACCCGCAACGCCGAGGCCGGTTAACAGGCGTAGGGTGCACCAAGCGCAGCGCATTGCACCACGGTAACAGCCCCCAGCCTATTCGGGGCAATGATCGGGCGGGTTGTTAGCTCAAAGTCAGCCCCTCGACCACCCTATGGCGAGAGCAGATTGTCACTCCTATGCAACAGGTGTCATCGCCATGGTTGCATAGGTGAAAAATCATGGTGAGTATAACGGCAAGCGGCACCCATCCCTTTCGGGAAGCGGTTTTATATTGAAGGCCCGATAGTAAGTATTTCACCGTAATAACGACTTATTTCTCGAACCTCTGATTATGCTTCGTCAATCGAACCTACGGCCTTCTAAACGATGATCTAATGCTTGATTCTACGAAATCCAAAAATATTTTTCTTTAGCACAGCAATATGAAAACTAACTAGCCACCTAAAAGGCATCAGAATCAATTAAATTTTTTATTGAAAAAACAAGGAGGTTTTATGCTAAAAGTGAACTTTGTTGGCGCTGTTAATGGCGTCAGTGGCTCTTGTTCTTGGTTACATCACACTGACTCGGACATTCAATTTCTTGTCGATTGTGGTGCTTATCAAGGTGGTGATGAGCCGCAAAGAGTAGAAAAGTTTGAGGATTTTCCATTCGATGCAGAGCAAATTAGCTTTATTTTACTTACCCATGCCCACCTAGATCATTGCGGTTTAATTCCTACATTAATTGAGTATGGTTTCACTGGAAAAGTCTATGCCACTAAAGCTACTAAAGAAATTGTAGAGGTAATGTTGTTGGACTCATTAAAAATAAGCGGAATGGACCAATGTCTTTTAAAAGAAATATCATGGTTTTTGATTGATGAACAACCATTTAAATGGGGGCAAACAATATCTCTATCAGATGGACTAAAGTTTACATATTTACGAAGTAGCCATATTCTTGGAGCTGCTCACATTTCATTATCTTGGAAAACCCCAAATAGTCCTGACAGCAAATGGAAAACTATTTTGTTTAGTGGCGATATCGGTGTTAATGTAGATGGTGCTGAATATTTACCGTTACTCAAATCTGAACATTACCCTTTTCCGCAAACTGACTATATGGTCATAGAGTCAACATATGGTTCTAGAAACAGAGAACCAACAGTTAAATCAAAAGATAACCGTATCGCTGAACTGTGGAAAGTTATTAACAACGTTTGTATAAATAATGACGGCACACTGTTAGTTCCTGCATTTTCATTGCATAGAACTCAGGAGTTAATATGTGACATCTGGGCTGCAATTGAAAAAAACATGCCACCAACTTATGATGAAAATAACAAGCCAAAGAGATTTCCATGGTGTGTCCACTCGCCTCTTGGTAATAAAATATCAACTATTTATAGCGATAGGCTATTTGATAAAACATCGACTGGAAAAGGCATGTACATAAATGAGTCATTATTGCAAACACTGGGGTTTGATGACTATTCAAAATTAAAATACCTTTTTGAAAAAGATAATAATGTGTCCGAACGTCAAATTTTAAGAAAGATTGGTACCAATCAAAAATCCTCAATCAAGACACCAGAAGATGTTATCCGAAAAAGACACAAAATAATTATTGCAAGCTCAGGAATGTGCAATGCAGGGCCTGTTGTCGATTATCTTGATTTATTATCTGATAATTCCAATAATGCGATTATAATTACTGGTTATCAGGCCAAAGAAGCCAATGGTAGCTCCACGCTAACTCAAAGAATGAAAAATAGTAAAGCATCTATTTTTGACTTCTCCAGTTATTACTCTGCCCATGCTGATCAGTCTGGTCTAGTTGATTTCGTTTTGAACACTCAAAACACTGAACAATCCAATTGCAACCCTGTAACAATATTCATTAATCACGGTTCAGATGATAGTAAGGCTGGACTAAAAAACAAATTAATTGAAGGTGGAGATCTGTCAAAGAGAAAAATAAAAGACATATATCTTGCAAGCTCACAATGGTTTGATCTTGACGCGGGTACCTATCTTCCAGATACATCAGATGATACGCTCACTCTATCATTAGATCAAAAAATAGACTTGTTAGGAAATGAATTGAAAGAAATAAAGATCATGCTCAGAAGACTGCTGAGAAAAACTACACTAAAGAAGTGAACTGTCATTCATATTATTTTGGATTTTTGACGTCAATATGATCTTACGTTATTTTGAAGATGAAAAACCGCAGCCTTGAGCTGCGGTTTTTATTTCTATTCCCCAAATACGCTTCTATTCCAACCAAAACTCTATTTCCCCAACCCCTTGCACTGCTCTCCCCCTGCGGCGGGATAGGTGGTGAGCGTCTCATAGAGGGCAGCGCGCAGGCTGCCGGATTGGCAGAAATCGCAGCTGCCGCCGGCGTCGATATCGGTGATGCGGGCGCCTTGCGGCCCATCCAGTACCAGATAGGTGCTGACAAAACGGTAGGTGCCGCTGGGGGCGTCGAGCGGGGTGCCCGGCTCGCCAAAGGTGAAGCGCACCTTGACCTCGCTGCGATCCCGGCTGCCGGCGATGGCGCGCGACGAGAGGATCTCCGAGCCCAGCAGGTTATCCCAGGCGTTGGGCAGGAAGGGGTTGCCCTCGACAAAGGGGGGCTTCTCGTCGGGGGCCTCGCGGGTGGCTATTTCGCGCGCCTTTGAGGCGGCATTGAGCAGGCAGAGCAGCTCGGGGGAGACGATAGTGGGCAGCGCGCCGCCGAGATCGCTCTGATAGAGGCCACTCGGTTTGACTTGGCGCTCCCAGTCGAGAAACTGGGCCACCTTGGCCTTGGCCTTGGCGCGGGCACTGGCGGCCGGATCGAGTTTGCCGCTGGTGGTGGTGCCCGCATGGGCTGGGGCGATCAGGGCCGCCGCAGAGAGGGCCAGTGCCAGCACGGGCCAGCTGGATATCTTCATGGTGCCATCTTCCTTATGTTCGCTTGCATGGGCCGCGCCTTGAACAACGCGCCGGGCCCTGAAAAAAAGAGCGCAGCCCAAGGGCTGCGCTCTGCGTCAGGTCGTCAACCGGCGGGCCTTAGGCACGGCGCCAGCTGGTCTTGCCGGCGCTGTCTTCCAGCACTATGCCCATCTCGGTGAGACGGTTGCGGGCGGCATCGGCAGCGGCCCAGTTCTTGTCGGCACGGGCCTGATTGCGCTCGGCGATCAGGCGCTCGATCTCGGCAACCTCTTCGTCCGCTTCGTCACCCTTGAGGAAGGCCTCGGGGTCTTGCTGCAGGATGCCGAGCACGGCGCCCAGCTCGCGCAGACGGGCGCCCAGCGCGGCGGCAACGGCCATGTCTTCACCCTTCTGGCGGTTGATCTCGCGCACCAGATCGAACAGGGCGGAGTAGGCTTCCGGGGTGTTAAAGTCGTCGTCCATCGCCTCCTTGAAGCGAGCCACCTGCTCGTCACCACCGGCAGCAGCGGCCACCGGCAGATCGCGCAGGGCAGTGTACATGCGCTCCAGCGCGGCGCGGGCTTGCTTGAGGTTATCTTCCGAGTAGTTGAGCTGGCTGCGGTAGTGGCCAGACATCAGGAAGTAACGGACGGTTTCGGCGTCGTAGTGAGCCAAGACGTCGCGGATGGTGAAGAAGTTGCCAAGGGATTTGGACATCTTCTCTTTATCCACCATCACCATGCCGCTGTGCATCCAGGTGTTGACGTAGTTGCCACCGTGGGCGCAGCAGGACTGGGCGATCTCGTTCTCGTGGTGCGGGAACTGCAGATCGGAGCCGCCGCCATGGATGTCGAAGTGGTTGCCAAGGTGCTTGGAGTTCATGGCGGAGCACTCGATGTGCCAGCCAGGACGGCCCGGGCCCCAGGGGCTTTCCCAGGTCGGCTCGCCCGGTTTGGACATCTTCCACAGCACGAAGTCGAGCGGGTTGCGCTTGGCATCGACCACGTCGACGCGGGCACCGGCTTGCAGCTGCTCCAGATCCTGGCCGGAGAGCTTGCCGTAGTCGGCATAGGATTCGACGATAAACATCACATCGCCGTTATCTGCCACGTATGCGTGCTCTTTTTCCAGCAGGGATTGCACCAGCTCGATGATCTCTTCGATGTGCTGGGTGGCGCGCGGTTCGATATCCGGGCGCACCATGCCGAGGGCGTCGAAGTCGGCGTGCATGTCGCCAATCAGCCGCTCGGTCAGCTCGTCGCAGGTCACTTGGGTCTCGGCGGCACGTTTGATGATCTTGTCATCCACGTCGGTGATGTTGCGCACGTAGGTGAGGTCATAACCGGCGTAACGCAGGTAGCGAGCGACCACATCAAAGGCGACGAAGGTGCGGCCGTGGCCGATATGACAGTGATCGTAGATGGTGACACCACACACATACATGCCCACCTTGCCCGGGTGGATAGGTTTGAATTCTTCTTTTTGACGAGTGAGTGTGTTGTATATCTTCAGCATCTTCTAACCACTGCCTGTGAGTAAAATGGTTGGTCATGATACCCCGTTCAGGGGCAGAAAACGAGGCAGAAAACGTGGCCAATCCCGCCTGCCAGCACGGTTACGGCGCCAGAGAGACTATGCCGCCAGCCCCTGATGGGCTAGAATTGCCACCACTTTATGCCATACACCTGCGGGCACTTCGTCGTCCGCATCAAATGAAAGGACATATCATGGTCACTCTGCACACCAATCACGGCGACATCACCCTCACCCTGAACGCTGAAAAAGCCCCGGAAACCGTGGCCAACTTCCTGCAATACTGCCGTGACGGTCACTACGACAACACCATTTTCCACCGCGTCATCGACGGCTTCATGATCCAGGGCGGCGGCTATGCCCCGGGCTTTGAAGAGAAAGACACTCGCGCTCCCATCAAGAACGAAGCGGCCAACGGTCTCTCCAACAAGATCGGCACCATCGCCATGGCCCGCACCATGGAGCCGCACTCTGCCAGCGCCCAGTTCTTCATCAACGTGAACAACAACGACTTCCTCGACTTCAAATCCGCTACCACCCAGGGTTTCGGCTACTGCGTATTCGGTGAAGTGACCGCCGGTATGGACGTGGTCAACAAGATCAAGGGCGTCAAGACCGGCAACTACGGCCGTATCCATCAGGACGTTCCGACCGAAGACGTGGTGATCACCAAGGTGACCCTTGCTGACTGATCTCTGCCGACTTGGCACTGACAAAACTGCGGCCCCGGCCGCAGTTTTTCCATCTGCCTCCCCCACTGCCAGCCCAAACTGGCGCCGCCTCGACTATCTGGCCCACGGCAACCCGCGCCAGCGCTCGGCCCATGCCCTGCTCACCGCCGGTGTGTGGGATGAGCTGGCAACGCAGTGCGCCGATCTGGCGCTGGTGAGCACGCTCGCCATCGGCCTCGATCGGCCGGGCAGCGATCTCGATATTCTCTGCCAGCATCCAGATCCCGCCAAGTTTGCCGCAAGGCTCGAGGCTCAAGGTTGGCAAGCGAGCGTCAAGGGCGACAATATCTGGCTGCTGGAGCGCACCTTTTCCTGCCTCGACCAGAGCTGTGCTAATAGCGGTTCTGACAAGAGCGATGCCTGCTTGCTACTGGAGCTCTATGTCACCCCAGCTCCCATCGAGATGCAGAACGGCTGGCGCCACCTCACCTTGATGGCGGCCCTGCTAGAGCGTTTTGGTGATGCCTTCTACCGTGACGTGCTACGTCTGCGCCTTGAAGAGGGACTAAAAGGGGAGGCGGCCATGTGCCGGTTGCTGGGGCTGGCGGGAGATCCTTATGAAGCGCTGCTGACGCTGGAGGGACGCAATCTTGCCGAGCTGGCATGGCAGCCGCCATCCCGTGACGATATCCATACCTCAACTGGCGCGATGGCGCCCGCAGCGCACTATTCGTCCCCTGTTGTGTCTACTACCTCTGCCACCCCTGTTTGCCCTGTTTCGACCGAGAGCCCGACCCCCACATCATGAGCACCCTCTTTATCAGTGACATTCACCTCTCTGCCCAGCGGCCCGATATGACCGCGGCACTGGTGCGCTTTCTCGAGCACGACGCCCCCGGCGCCGATGCCCTCTATGTGCTGGGGGATCTCTTCGAATTCTGGGTTGGCGATGATGACCCCAATCCGCTCCATCAACAGATGGCCGATGCCTTCTTGGCCCTGAGCCAGCAGAACGTGCCCATCTACTTTATCCACGGCAACCGCGACTTTCTGCTGGGCCAGCAGTTTGCCAAGCGCGCGGGGATGACCCTGCTGGGGGACCCCTGCGTGATCGACCTCTATGGGGAGCGGGTAGTGCTGAGCCACGGGGATCTGCTCTGCACCCTGGATGAGGGGTATCAGAAGTTTCGTCGCATCACCCAGCTCAAGTGGCTGCGCTGGCTCTTTTTGCGACTGCCGCTTGCCCGCCGTCAGGCCATCGCCTGCAAGATGCGCGGCCAAAGCCAGATGGAAAATGCTCACAAGAGCCAGATCATCATGGATGTGACGCCCGCGGCGGTGGACGAGATGCTGCGCGCCCATGACTGCCGGATGATGATCCACGGCCACACCCACAGACCCGCCATCCACGACTTCACCCTGGACGGTCACCCCGCGCGGCGCATCGTGCTGGGGGACTGGTTCGAGCAAGGCTCGGTGCTGGTCTGTCGCCCCGGCGAGCAGCGGCTGGAGATGCGGGCGCTGGCAACGATCGACCCCGCCGCTCAGCCATCCGTCTGACATCCCCCCCTGTGCGGGTTGCAGGTAAAACCTGCGGCCCGGCGCCCCCCTGTAAACCCGGTGAACCGACGTAGAACGGCGAGTTCAGGTATGCCTATGGGCTGTTCGGCCCATCTGTACCGGTTCTGCTGCGCCAGCAAGGGCAGAAATCGACCAAAAAGCATGCAAGGTGCTGAAAATAAAGATAATTAACCATTCAATCGGCGTTGAAATAAACGAAACCGCTCATTAGACTACCGACTCCTCCCACCCGTCGTAACACAAGGAACGTATCAAACAATGAAAAAGACGGTTCTCACCCCCTTACTGGCGCTGTTGATCACAGGCTGTGGCGGCGGTGATGGCGAACAGGAAGAGACCCCTATCCGCCCCCCTGTCACCCCCAATTATTTCGAGGCATCCAGCCAGAGCAGCGCGGGCGGACAGTTGAACCCCACCAGCCTGCGGTTGGCGGCGGGTGAACAGGGGCGCTTCTCGGTACAGGCTGACAGCGGTTACCTCCTGACCGGGATAAGCGGCTGTGATGGCACCCTGGACGGCCTCACCTATACCACTGGCCCCATGCGCAGCGATTGCCAGATCTCGGCCAGCTTCACGCAGGAGAGTGCAGCCGTCTATTTCAACGCCACCACCCAAGCTTCTCTGGGAGGCGCGGTCAGTCCCGACTACCTGCGCCTGAATGCGGGTGAACAGGGGCGTTTCACCGTGCAGCCCGAGAGTGGCTTCGTGTTGGCAAACATCACAGGGTGTGAAGGCACCCTGACGGGTAACACCTACACCACAGGCCCCATGCGTGGTGATTGCCAAATCTCGGCCAGCTTTATCAGCGATGCCGCCAATGCCATTACCCGGGAAGATCATACCCTTGCCAGCGAGCAATCCCTGATCGCCCATGCCCGCGCGGCGATTGCTGACAGTGAGGCGCACCGCACCGAGCTGGTTCGCAGCCTCTATCAGGGGATGGCACAGATCAGCTGGAACCCGAGCCACGACTCCATCACCTTTTCTAGCTTCCAGCCTGAGAGCACGGTGACCCTGCTCCCCTCCAACATCAATGGCAAGGGGGAGAGCGAGATCCGGGGTCTGGTGATGGTCTCCGAGCAAGCCGATTACCGTCAGGCTGCCATGGGGGCGAACCTGTTTTCCGTTGACCGCACAGCGCAGAGCGAGGCGCTGCTCAAGGGGCTGATTGGCTGGCTGACCCGGGGCAAGGATAGCGATGGCCTGCGCATCATTACCACCCAGATGCCAAGCCGCGCCGATAGCGTCTATTTTCCCCACAACGAAGGCGTGCGGGACTGGCTCAAGGCGATCTATCCCGACAAGCACAGCATCAACCCGGCCAATGCCTGCGATTATCAGGCGCTGAGCAACTGTATCGACACCATGGCGCCGGAGCTTATCGTGATCAGCGATATCGACCGCCAGGGGCTGGGGTATCAGGGGATCGCAGAGGCGATCGCCAAGGCCAAAGCGGCCGGGATCCCGCTGCTGCTCTCCAACTATCGGCGCGATGCCAGCCCGCTGCTAAGCCCCCTCTATCTCGATATGGGGCTGGTCACCTGGGGCAACTACTGGTCAAAACTCAGAGCCAGCGATCTGGCAGTGAACACCATCATGGCACCCGACGCCCAGCTGATGGCGGTCGATACCCTGCTTGGCAACCTTCAGGATCGCAACTTCACGACCCAGTGGCTCGATAGCTGCGGCGGCAACTTTATCAATTGCGGTGGCTCGGAGAGCTTCAACCAGCAGTTCAAGCAGGGGGCCGACTGGCTAAGAAATGGGGCCATCACCCTCGACAAGGCCGGGATCAGCCCCTTTGCCCGTGAGGGCGCGACACTGCTGCCCGCCACCCTGCTGCTGGCCGACAAATACCGTGCCGCCATCGACTACCCCATCGCCTGGGATGAGCATCAATCCTGGCAGCAGGCGATGTTTGCCGACTGGCTGGTGAGCTATGCCCGCACTCGTACCCCGGCCCAACCCGATCTGGGGGAGTACGTCACCGATCGCAGCAAGGTAGTGAAGGGACAAGCGGCTCACTATGCCTATCCCGCAACGCTCACCGACAGTCGGCGCATTGCGGTTCCCTACAGCGGGCAGTGGACCACCACCGGCTGGTATGCCCTGCCGGGACAAACCATCACCCTGAGACGCACCGATAACGCCGATGTGTCCGCTACCGTCCGACTCAACTACCACAGGCCCAACACCAATCGCGCCTATGAGCAGAAGATCTATCGAGCCCCGCTGGAGCTGACCACCGGACGACTGATCTTGGCCAAGGGGGGCCGCGTCACCTTCACCTCGCCCTATGGCGGCCCTATCTACCTCTATCTGGAAGGGGCGGCTGCATCGCTGGCCGTCCAGGTGAGCGCCACGGGCGTCACCCGTCATCCGGCCATCATGGATTTCAGTGATGAGCAGCAGATCCGCGAGTTCAACGAGCGGCTGGAACAAACCGAGCTGCCCCATATCGATCTGCGGGCCGATGGCGCAGAACAGCATCTGCGCCGGGATCGCTTCACCAAGGCGGTGGGTGGCGTCATCCCCGACACCAATGCCCTGCTCGACAGCATCGCCCGGGATCACATCAATGGTGTCTACACCCTGGCGGGCCTGAAAATTCAGGGCAAGGGGCTCGATGAGTCGCTGCCTGCGGATGTTAAAAACGCCTGCGTGGCACTGTTGGGGGAGGGGTGTCTCGATGAATCGCTCCATACCCGCACCATCATCCAGCATGCCAACTATGACCAGAATGCCCATTGCGGCAGCGGTTGCAGCGGCAACCCGTGGGACTCTTCCGGCAGCATCAGCCCGACCGGCTGGCTCGACAATCACGAACTGGGCCACAACCTGCAGACCAACCGGTTGAACGTGCAGTACGCTGCGGCAGGCGATGCCGACAACTGGAGTGGCTACGGCAGCCGGGCGGGGGAAAACTCCAACAACATCTTCCCTTATGTGGTGAAGTGGCGCGCCCATTATCTGAGAGATGGCAACACGGCGCCCATCAAGGATGGACACATGAATCACAAGGATCTCTTCTATGTGTTCATGTCTGATGCGGCGCAGGTAAGGGACAGGAGTGGCAACCGCCTCGTGCTCGGGGCCAACTGCAAGGTGCTCGATACCGGCGAGAGTCGCTACGAAGCCCCCTGGAAGAGCAATGCCTACGCCGTCCACAACGGCTATCGCATGGCGTTTTATATCCAGATGGCATTACGCGCCCACCGTATGCTCCTGACTGATGGCACCCGGCTGAACGATGGCTTCACTATCTTCACCCTGCTCTATCAGCATTCACGGATCTTCGGCGCGGCAGCCGACAGTGAAGCGCAGTGGAATGCCAACAAGGATAGGCTCGGCTTTAGCCTGTTCCCCTACTCGGGGCATGCGGTCTATGGCGGCAAACGGGTGCGCGACATACCGGGCAATGACTTTATGCTGGTTGCACTCAGTCGGCTCACCGGTTGGGACTGGCGCAATCATTTCGATCTGCTCGGCCTGCGTTACTCAAGCCTCGCGGTCGCTCAGGTGCAGGCCAACCAGCGTTATGGCAGCCTGCCGATGGGGATGTATGTGCTGGAGGATGACCTGCCCCCTGCCAACATGAGCGAAGGCGTCACATTCCTGCCGCTCTCTGAAAGCGACGGATCCACCCTCTGGCCCCGCAACAGCGGCTCGCCAAGCGCCTGCCCAACACCCTGAATCCGGTCATCACGATAACTACGACAAGCGCCCGGCTGGGCGCTTGTTGTTTATCCGGCCTTTGGCCCCATGGTGGATGCCGAGAAGGTTGGGGAGTCTGCGTGGAGAAGAACGAGCCGAAAATGTGTAAGCCTGTGTAAGGACTAAACACATCTCTGGCCCATCCACGCAGCAATGTTACAGCACCGTCATCTGACCGGCATAGAGGATGAAGTAGCGCAGCAGCAAGATCCCCACCAGGCTCAGGCTGCAGACCAGCACCAGGTGGGAGCGCTGGTGCTGGCGAGCTGGCGAGCTGAACAGCCCCAACAGTTGGGGAAGCAGGATGCCGATGCCAATCACGCCAAACCAGAAGACCTGCGACCAGAAGCCGCCGCCTATGGCCGCCCACATCGCTGCCTCCCGCTGGCCGCCACCGAAGTAGAGGCCGGTGAAGAAGCAGACCAGCAAGAAGATCTCGATAGCCACCATGGGACGCTCGAAGCGGTGCACAAAGCTCACCCCCTTGCTATGGCTGCTCTCCTTGAACAGAGTCACCGCCAGCAAGATGGTGGAGGCGACCCCTGAGCTGATACCGGATACCAGAAACAGCGCCGGCAGGATCGGGTTATTGAGCATGGGGTAGGTCTTGAGCGCCGAGAGCAGGAAGCCGGTATAGGCCCCCAGCAGTACGGCCAGCAACAACAACAGGGGAGTAAGCAGTCGCTCGATCTGTGCCATCTTGCCTATCAGGGTATCGATGAAGGCGAACCTGTCCGCCAGCAGGTGCCGCCGCAACCCCTCGATCTCGGCTCTGAAGACCACCGCCAGCCAGGCAAACAACACCGTCATATAGACCTGAAACAGCATGACCCCCATCGACATCACGGAATCGAACTGATAGTGGAACATCAGCTTCCAGAAGGTCCAGGGACGAGCCAGGTGGAAGATGAGGATCAGCAGCCCCAGTATCACGCTGAGCGGGGCTAGAATGGCGGTCGCCCTGATGATGCCGCTCTCGCTGCCGGCCCCGCGCTGGCGCAACAGCACCGAGAGGGTGACTGAACCGGCGGAGATCCCCAGCAGAAAGAGGTAGATGGCGATGGGACCATCCCAGACCAGTGAGTCGAAGTGAAATGCGTTATGCCACATGGTACATACATCCCGTTTCGCTACTCACCATCTGCAGAGGGATACCGTCATGATGCGGGTTATGAGGACTCATGATTTTACCTCCCCTTTCGGTACCCGATACATCTTGGGCGAGGTGCCGAGGAACTGTTTGTAGCGATAGGTGGTTTCATGCACCAGCCGTCTGGCGATCGGGCTGTGAGGATCATCCAGATTGCCGAACACCAGCGCCTTGGTAGGGCAGGCTTCGACACAGGCGGGTTGCTTGCCGTTGGCCAGATTGGTTTTGCGGCAAAAGTCGCACTTGTCGGCAATGCGGGTGACCGGGTTGATAAAGCGTACCTGATAAGGGCAGGCCGCCAGACAGTAGCGGCAGCCGACACAGAGATCGGGGTTGATGTCGACGATGCCATCCTCGGCCCGGATATGGGATGCACCCGTCGGGCAGACATGCACACAGGGGGCGTTATCACAGTGCTGGCAGGACTTGCGGAAAAACCGGTACTCCTGATCCGGATATTCACCCACAGGGCCGGAGCGCAGGATCTGCAGGCGGGCTACCCCTTGTGGCACCTGATTGACTTCCCGGCAGGCATCCATGCAGGCGGTACAACCGATGCAGGCTGTCTCATCGTGGATCATGCCGTAGCGCCCCCCCCCGATGGTCATGCTGTTGGCCAGGGCGCGGGGCGACCCCGTCATCAGGATCAAGGCGCTGGCACTCATCCCCACCATAAACTCGCGACGGGTCGTGCTCATGCGCCCTCCTTGGCCGCGGCTTGCTGCCTGGCCTCATGCTGCTTGCTGTGGCAGTCGACGCACAGCTTGATGCGGGCCTTCTCGGGGATGCCGACCATGGGCTCTTTGGCCGGGTGCAACTGATGGCAGCTGGTGCAGGTCACGCGAGTCGCATGCACGTCGTGAGCCCACAGCGCCTTGCGCAGATCATCGGGCTCATGGCAGCTCATGCAGACGCCGTTTTGCTGGCTGAGCGGGAAGGCATCGTCGCCAAAGCGCATCACGTCGACAATGCCGCCACGCTGTTTGCGGTGCTGGGCTGACGGGTTGCCGTGACAGTTGGTACAGGTCACCGCTTCATTGGTATTGGGGTTGGTGACGCTGGCATGCTTGCCATGCATCCCCTCGTTTCCGTCGTGGCACTTGTCACACTTGGCGAAACGGGCGGCCGCTGTTTTCTCGGCTGCGGCTTTCTTCGCGGCTTTGGCCTGGCGTGAGGCCAGTGCATCGGCGGCACTGCTATCGGCCACAGTGCTGACGGCAGCAGACGCTGGTTCGACGGCGGTCGCTGCGAGGGCAAACTCGCTTGCACCCAGACAGATCGTGGCAAGCAAGGCCCACTGCATTATTTTTTTCATACTGGACTCCGGATCAAAGAGGTTCAGCGGCGTTATCCACCCCCTGACAAGAAAAAGAGCGACAAATACCTCCCAAAATGCCAGAAACGGGCAAGAGTCCCCCACCCACGACAGAGTGGGGGCTTGATCAATGGATAAACCTGACCGCTTTGGTTATTGCTGGCTGGCGTAGTACTCGGCCAACGCCTGGAGATCGGCATCACTCATGGCAATGATGGCGTTATTCATCTTCTCGTCATTGCTGCGCTTGCCGGCCTTGAACTCTTGCAGGGCCATCAGTATGTAACCTTTTGGCTGACCGGAGAGGATGGAGGCTTCATCGTCGGCAACGGAGCCACCTTCGGAGTGACACTTCTTGCAACCAGACTCTTCATGCAGTTTTTGTCCTGCTTTGGCCAGTGCGGCATCGAACGGCTGCTTCATCGGCTGGTAGGGCAGTTCGGCATAGTAAGCTGCCAATTCGTCGATCTGATCGTCGCTAAGACCCTTAACAATGTCGGTCATGTTTCCCTGTTTGCTGGTGTCACCGGTGACATGATTAACGGTCTTAGCAGGGCGGCCATCTAGGTAGCTTCGCATCTGCTCCGCAAGATTAGATTCTGCTATTCCGGCGATTGTCGGAATATCTGTATGTGAGCTGATCCCCTGATTACCGTGACATGCGTTACATGTTTTGGCCATCTCGTCGACCCCGGCAAAGGCTGGCCCAATTGAACCAATCAACAGAGATAACCCCACCACTTCCCATTTCATGCTTCGCTTCATTTTGCACTCCCTTTGACATAAAAATCGAAAAAGACAGCTTATACCGTTTTTTTATTCGAAAAAGTGGGCTCAGTCCCGCTTTTGAGACTTCTGTCAACGTCGAGAGCCACATAAACCTTATAATTTGGGTGGAAATGGTTTTTGACCAAGGTGGGGCTCAAAAGGCTTCAATGTTGCATGTTTTTGGGACTTTTCTGAGACAGCTCATACATGAAATAAAAAATCCGATAAAAAAGGATAAACAAGATGAAATACTGGAAAGCGCTGGTGGCAGCTGCAATGGTGCTCACCCTCTCGGCCTGTGGTGGCGGGGGGGATGGCAGTGATAAGAGTGAGCCACCCACCCCTCCTCCAGGAACCCCTGGATCTCTGATTATCTCGGCGTCGACACCGGTTCTCACCCCGGATGGTCAGCTCTCGGTACAGTTCAACGTGACGGACAAACAGGGCTCGGGTTACGACCTGGGCGCTACGATCCCCTCATTCACCCTCAACAAGATGATCCCCGGCCGCGATGCCACACGTGAAGACCCGGCCATCTGGAAGAGTTTTATCTACCGTTCCGGCAAAGCCACCAGTGAAAACAGCGGCAAGCTGGAGTCACTGGGCAATGGGCAATATCGCTACACCTTTGCTATTAACCCCACCACAGTGCCGGATCCCTATCCTGCTGATTCACAGAGCAACAATGGCGTGATTAGTTGGGATGAAACGGCGACTCATCGTGTGGGTATCTTTTTTGGTGGCAGTAACAATGTCCCCGTCACCAACTATGTGCTGGACTGGGTGCCGGCTGGGACGCGCGCCGCTTTGACCCGGGATATCGTGGATCAGAGCAGTTGTAACAGTTGTCACATGAAGCAAGCGATCAAACACGCGGATCGCGCTGACCCCAAACTCTGTGTCACCTGTCACAACGAGAGCAATCCGGCCATTGCTACCCGCCGCTCTCTGACGACCATAGTGCACAAGTACCATGGCAATCTGGATAGTACGGATACCAAGACGGTCAGCCACTTCCCGCAAGACTCGCGCAACTGCGATACCTGTCACAAGGACGCCACGCCAGCCACCCTCAATGCCGGTAACTGGCAACATGCCCAGGAAAAAGCGTGTGGTGCCTGTCATGCCGATTCAACCAGCTCCACAGGTTTTGATGCTCACATCACTGGCAAGATAAACAGTGGCGCAGTCTGCACCCAGTGCCATGGCGCTGATCCGGCCAGCAGCAAGTCCCCCTACATGGTCCACCTGGGTTACATGGCCAACGAGGCGATTGGACGCGACAAGCTGCAGTTCACGTTCGATGACGTTCGCTATGCCGCTCCCAATATCGAGATCGAACTGACCGTCACCGTCGACGGTACGCCGGCCGAGAGCGTTAATGACGTGCTGAAATATGTCAAAGATGGCAATCCGGCCATTCTGGTCAATTGGGATCAGGGCCAGGGATTCGAGCTGGCCACCACCAATCCGCAGACCTTCGTCTCTGGCAACAAGATCGAGTTCAGCAAGTGTGTCAGCCAGGGCACAGGCCGCTTCCTGTGCAGCAAAGAGACGGGCAACGAGGTCAACGGCACCCTGGCTGCGACCATCGCTGACTTGAGAGTCTGTGTGGCGCGTAAAGCCGATCGCAACGGGGCGTTTGCCGCAGGGGATCTGCTGCCTTGCAGCAGTACTGCCAGCGCACTCTCCCTGATCGCCATCAATCCGGTCAGCGCCTACTTCCGTGCCGAAGGGGGCATCGACAGCAGCTATCTGCTCAAGGCCGGTGCGGATCTCGCTTCCTGCAACAGTTGTCACAAGGATCTGGCAGTCCACATGAGCAATCATGCGGCCAAGGATATGAGCCAGTGCACCAGTTGCCACAACGCGACCCGTACCTCGTTCTATGCGGGGGTGCCGGGGGACCTGAAATATCACGTCCACTCCTTCCACGCGCTGGGCGCCAAACATGGGGGAAGTGCTACCTTCCCGGGCGATATCAGCAACTGCGAGTCCTGTCATACCCAGGGGCAATACAACCTGCCCAACCAGCAGAACGCGCGCCCCTCTCTGGTCGCCACCACGGCTGACAACAAACAGCCCAAATACTTCAGCCCGGTGCTGGTGGTCTGCTCCAGCTGCCACCTCAAATCACCGCTGGGGTTGGTCAAGCCGGATAGCCCGGTGGCAGGGGATGAGTGGGTTACCCACATGAAGAATAACGGCGCCGTCTTTGGTGCAGAGACGATCGAAGCCGCAACCGGTGTTGAACAGTGTGCCTCTTGCCATGCCGTCGGGCAGGAGCAGGGTGTCGACAAGGTTCACAAGGTCTACGACTTCCGTTGATGAAATCCTGCGGTCAGGGGGTAACCCCTGGCCCTTCGCCGTTGAAGGAAACAAGATGAAAAAGACCATCACGCAGTGGTTATTGGCTGGCATGCTGGCCCTGAGCTGCCTGTCAGCCTGGGCCAAGATCGATGCCGCGCAACCCGCTGGCGATGCAGATCCGCGACTCCAGATTGAATCGGCTCTGGACAAGAAATTTGACCAGGGAAAATACTCCCCGAAGGGAGCTGATACCTGCCTCAAGTGCCACGATTCAGATTCACGCAAACCCGCGACCGGCATATTCCACAGTGTGCACGGCAATCTGGGCAACCAGAATGGCCCCATGGCCGACCGGCAGTGTGAAGCTTGTCATGGTCCGGCAGGCAACCACACGCGCAATCCTCGCAAAGGAGAGAAACGGGAGCCGATGATCACCTTTGGTCCCGATTCACCTGTGCCGGTCGAGAAGCAGAACAGTGTCTGTCTCTCCTGTCATACCGATACCAACCGGATGGGCTGGCATGCCAGTGTTCATACGGTCGAGGATCTCTCCTGTACCAGCTGCCACACATTGCACCAGGCCAAGGATCCGGTGATGGACAGCAAGAAACAGGTCGAGACCTGCACCAGCTGCCATGCCGCAGAGAAATCGGATCTGCACAAGCGCACCAGTCATCCCATCCTGAATGGCGAAATGCCCTGCTCCAGTTGCCACAACCCGCACCAGTCACAAAATGAGGCCAGTCTGAAACAGCCGACCGTCAACGAGAGCTGCTACGAGTGCCATGCCGAGAAGCGGGGCCCCTTCCTGTGGGAGCACGAGCCGGTGACCGAGGATTGCTCCCTGTGCCACAGCCCCCACGGCTCCATCAATCAGGCGCTGCTCAACAAGCGCGTTCCCCAGCTGTGTCAGGAGTGTCACAGCGCCCCCCATGCCAACGTGTCCATCCCAGAGGGGGATCTCAAGGTACGTGGCGGCAGTTGCCTGAATTGTCATAACCAGATCCACGGGACCAACCATCCGAATGGGCAGTCCCTGCGACGTTGAGGAGAGAAGTCATGAAACAATCAACACTTTGGCTCTCCTTGCTGACCATCTTCTCGGCCCATGCCGCCGAGGAGTCGCTGGCTGTCGAGGATTACTCTCTGCAATCGGCCAAGGAGGCCAAAACCGCACGCTGGCGCTGTGCATCCTGTGAAAGCGAGAGTGGCTGGTTTGGTGAGGTGGGGCTGGGCACAGGCTACATCAACGATGATGGCGCGACCCGTTTTCGCAACTGGGTGCCCGCCGTCAACGATACCGGCATGCTGGGGATCTTCAACGCTGACCTGCAGTATCGGGGGGAGGGATCCCGTTATGGGGCACTCGAGGCCAGGGATCTCGGAATGCGCCGTTTCAGCATGGCACTGGAGCAAGGGTACTATGATGGCGCGCGCGCCAAAATTGGCTACTCCGAAACCCCCTTCTACTGGAACAGCCATGGCAAGAGCGTCTATCGCCCTGACGATACACCGATGACGGCTGGCGCTCTGGCCGAATTTGACAAGGAGGTGGTCCGCAAGAAGCTGACCATGGGGCTTGCCTATACCCCCAAGAGCCCATGGCGCCCTTATGCCGATTTCTCTTATGAGAAAAAAGAGGCAACGCTGGCCACTTATCAGTCCAGCATCCCGGGGATAGGCAGCATGCCGGGCTTTGTACCCAAGCTGGTCGATGGCAGCAGTACCACCCTGGTCAAGAGTGGCATCAGCTACCTGGGTGAAGGCTGGCTGGTTGATCTGGCCTACAACGGCTCACTCTATCGCAACGAGGAGACCGCATTCTATTTCGGTTCGGCCAGCGACCCCTATGCCAATGAGCGGGCTTACGAACCCGACAACAGCTTCCATCAGGTCAGTTTGTCCGGCCAGTACAACTGGGACAGGCAGAGTCTGAGCGGTCGCATTCTCAGCAGCCGAACAACGTCGGATGGCAATCTAGCCGCCTTCCGGCAGGTGCCGCTCACCCAGAGCGATTTCCACGGTGAGATCGATACCATCCAGACCAATGCCAAATGGGTGGGGCGTTTTGGCCGGGATTTGACTCTGCGGGCCGGGGGCGAATACCGGGATCGGCAGGACAACTCGGACAAGCAGGTTGTTATTGGCAAACAACGGCAGCCGGGGGATCGTTCTCACAGTAAAGCCAATCTGGAAGCGGATTACCGCCTGAGTCGATCGGTCAAGGTAACCGGGGGTTACCAGTATCGTGCCGATGAACGGGAGTACGCGGATCGTCGCAAGACGGATGAGCAGACATTGTTCCTCAAGAGTCGCTATCGCCCGGTGGGCGATCTGCAACTGGGGGGCAAACTCTCCTGGAGCACCCGGGATGGCTCTGAGTGGAAAAATAACAACCCCAATGTCAGCCCGACCTTGCGCCAGTTCTATCTGGCCAATCGTGACAGGTTCGAACTGCGCGGCGATCTGCAGTATGCCTTCAGCGAGCAGTTAAGCTCCTCGCTGGAAGGGTGGTGGGCACGGGCCAACTACCCGGAGCCCGACATCGGACTCAGTGAAGGGGAGGATTACGGTATCGATCTGACCCTTAACCAGCAGTTTGATGAGAACCTCAGTGGCCATCTCTTCAGCAACGTACAGTGGATCACCTCAAGCCAGAACCATGCCTACACAGGTGCCCCGGACTGGGATCCCTATTCGACCCGGGTTCGTGACCAAATCACTACTCTGGGAGTGGGTCTAAGCCAGAAGAAGGCGTTTGATTTGGCGCTGGAACTGGGGGTGGATTACAGCTTCTCCTATGGCCGTGGCCAGACAGATGCCAGCAAGGGTTATGACTACCCCGACCTGACCAGCAAGCAACACCGTCTGGAAGGCTATGCCCTCTATCAGCTCGACGAGAAGCAGTCACTGCGCTGGGATATGCGCTACGAGTTCTACCACGATGTGGACTACCTCTACACCGGTGAGGAGTACAGCATGGGTCATGTTAACCAGAACTATAACGGTTACTTCACCGCTATCTCCTGGCTCTACAAGTTCTAACGCCGCAAGTGCCACAAGGGGAGCCTGGCTCCCCTTTTTCATGCCCGGCACAGACACCCGAATGCGGATAGCAATTGATGCCTGGATGCCGCGAGGCATGTTGCTATCTAATTGATTTTCTATATTTCAGATCTTCCCAGCAGCTGGGTTGCGTGGCGGCACTGCGACGTTAGGCCGCTGATCTTGTGTGGCGCCGAACGGGCCGATCGGTTGATGGTGGGCGACAAGTGGCGGGTGTGAATGGCGCCGTCGTGGGGCTCGATATCGAACAGCTTATCGCCCTTCACAAGGTGGCTGCTGCTGTGCTGGTACGTGGCCAGGTGAGAGCAAACGGTAAAAAGCGAAGGGGCCCGCAGCGGACCCCTTGTTGTTGGCGCTTTTCGCTGCGCCGCTATTTGGCGGCGGGGGCAGGGAAGTATTTGCTGTGCAGCAGCGGGTATTCACTGCTCGCCAGCACCTGGGTCAAGCCGGTCTGGAACTCTTTGACCAGTTCGTCGCTTACCGGATGGCTGAAGGCGAAGCAGAACTGCTCCGAGCTAAGTACCCACTGCTCCTTGAAGCGGGCGGGGTCGAGTTTTTGCTCGACGATCAGCTGTTCCATGGTGGTTTTGTTGGTGGAGACCAGATCGATTCGACCTGAGGTGAGCATCTTCAGCGCTTGTGCCAGCCGATTGGCTGCCATCAGCTTTGTCTCGTCAAAGCCGTTGTTGAGTAGCAACTGTTCTCCCACATCAGCCCGTACCGCCCCGATATTGAATGCTTTGGCATCATCGAGCTTGGTGATGGTGATATTGCGCTCGGCCAACCCTACCAGCACGATTTCGGCGTAACCGATGGGACAGGCCCATTTGAACAGAGGATCCCGCGCCTGGGTGCGGGCGGTGGAGAAGAGTACCGCATTGGGCTTTTGGGTCAGCAGGTAGTAACCGCGCGCCCAAGGCATGATGGTGATGGGCTGCGCCGGGGTATTGGTCTTTTTCCATACCAGTTGCAGCAGTTCGACCGCGAGGCCGGTGGGGGCGCCACTGGCATCGGCGTAGTTGTAGGGTTTGTACTCTTCGGTAATGTAGTGAAGCTTTGCCAGCTCGGGGCTGGCGTTGGCAAAGGAGGTAACAAGCAGTGTGGCCAACCCGATCCATGGTTTCATTTCTCTATCCTGCTCAAGGGAATACCTATGCTCAATTGTGACCAAGCCGGATGATTTCGCCAAGGCGGGTTTGCAGTTTGGCAAAAAGTGCAGGAGGCCGCCGGCATGTTGTGCTGTGTTGCGAGGGTCAGAGAGACTGGCGCAGTGGCAGGTATTTGGCTTGCAGTTGCGAAAATTGAGGGGAGGCCCGGGCACGATCCAGAGCTTGTTGAAAGCGGCTTATATCCCTGTCTGGCACCTGACGGCTAAAGGCATAGCAGAGTGGCTTGCTGTCGAGCACAAAGGCCACATTGAAGTCATTCAGATCCATGTTGAGGTCCTTGAGGGTTTGATAGCCGACCAGCTTGTTGGTAGCAAAGAGATGGGTACGGCCCGAGGCGAGCATTTTTGCCGCCTGGCTGAGACGGTTTGCCTCGACAAGGTTGCTTTCATCCAGACCCCGCTCCTGCAACAGCTGACTCGATACGGTCGAGCGCACCACCGCAATCTTGTATTGTTTCATTTGTTCGGCAGAGACAAGGGTCAGCTTGTCAGCTGCGCGGCCAAGCAGCACAAAGTCCGAGTTGTCGATGGGGCAGGCCCACTTGAAAAGCGCTTCCCGTTCGGGTGTCCGTGCGGTGGCAAACAGCACCACATTGTGCTTGCTGCTTAGTTCTTTGTAGCCGCGGGCCCACGGCAGAATGCGTATTGGTTGGGGGGAAAGGTCACTATATTGCCAGATCATCTGCAGCAGTTCGACGGCAAGGCCGGTGGGCTGACCCTCTGCGTCACTGAAGTTAAAAGGCGGGGAGATTTCGGTGCAGTATTCGAGCTTGTCCAGATCTGCACGGGCAAAGCTGGCCCACAGAAGGAGTAGGATGTGGGAGAGATGCCATGTCCGCATGGAAGAGATCCTTCACTATATCGACGATGCCAAACAGTGTGACGGCTCGAGTTCGCAATAGCCAGCTCCTTGACGGGCAACCATAGTGCGACTGAGGGGGCCATTCCAGCCGCAGCCGAGAGTCAGCGCACCGGCAGGTATTTGGCCTGCAATTTGCGAAACTCCTCCGAGGCGAGGGCGCGGGTCAGGCCCTGCTGAAAGAGGGTGATCTCGCTGTCTGGTACTTGACGGCTGAAGGCGTAGCAGAGCTGCTCGGCGCTCAGCACCATGGCCACGTTGAAGTCGTCGCTGCTCAGCTTCAGTTCGCGAATGGCGTCATATCCCGCCAGCTTGCTGGTGGCGAGCAGGTCGGCGCGGCCGGAGAGCAGCATCTTCAACCCCTGCGACAGGCGGTTGGCCGGGATGATGTTGTTGTCATCCATGCCGTTGTTGAGCAGCAGCTGTTCGGCGGCATCCGAGCGCACCGCGCTGATCTTGTATTGGCTCATCTGATCGAAGGCGGTCAGGGTGATGTTCTGCGCTTTGCGGCCGAGCAGTATGTACTCCGAGTAGCCGATGGGGCAGACCCACTTGAAGAGATCCTCCCGCGCCTGGGTGCGGGCGGTGGAGAAGAGCACCACGTTGGGCTTCTGGGTTAGCAAGTAATAACCTCGCGCCCAGGGCAGGATACGCACCGGCTGGGGTGTCACGCCGCTGTGTTGCCAGATCATCTGCAGCAGATCGACCGCAAGGCCGGTGGGCTGGCCTTGCGGATCGCTGAAGTTGTAGGGGGGGTACTCTTCGGTGAGGTACTCGAGCTTGCCCAGATCAGCCCGGGCAGCCGAGGCCCAGCAGAGCAGCAACAGATGACAGATCAGCCATATCCTCATTGGGAACATCCTTAGCGATCAACCTTCTCTTGAGTGTGACCATGAACAGAGTAAATAGCCACTCACTGCTGTTACCAGCGGGCGCGTGTCTGCCCGATGGGTTGGTAGGCCTCATCCCGTAGCCCCACCAGCAGGGTCTTGCCATCCGCTTGTAGCCGGAACTCGCCGTAGCGGGCCGCTTCGTACTGCTCCCTCGAGCCCTCTTCAAAGAAGTAGGCATCGGGGCCGATCTGCCACTGCCGCTCGCTCTGGTGCACTTGCAATAGCCGCTCATCGCTGGCGAGCCGATCCGGTTTGCCATCGACCACCAGAGTGGCCACCTGATGGGCATCGAGGCGGATCACCAGGGTGTCGCTGCCCTTGTCTTGAGTCGCACGGGCGTCGCGGCTGGTCAGCTCGCGGGCAATTTCGTAGTTGAGCCGCATGTAATCCCCCTGCATCAGAGAGCGGGGATCGACTGGGGCGAGTCGCAGCAGCACCACTTCGCCGCTGCTCATGGCGTGCTCATAGCGCCAGACGGTGGCATTGATGCCTGCCAGGATGGCGAGGCCGCTCAGCAACAGGGCGAGTTGTCGGGTCACAGGTTTCATGAGTCGCTCCTTGCCGCGAAGGTGGTGAGCAGCTGGCGGGCACTCAGCAGCAGGATGCCGGAGCCCAGCAGCAGCCAGGATTTGGTCATCAGGGTGAGCCCCAGATCGTAGTAATAGAGGGAGCCATAACCGAGCAGCAGCAGGGCCGAGAGGGTCATCAGCCCCAGACTGCCGGCATAAAACCCGAGGATCAGCACCAGTGCGCCTGCCCCCATGCCGGGGATGATGGCACTGATCAGCACCAGTGGCAGGCCAAACAGCAGGGGGAGCTTGAGTTTCACCATCACCGCCAGCAGCAGGGCGGCGCAGATCAGGGGATTGAGCCAGAGCGGCAGGCGGGACAGCCCCAGTTCGTCCAGCACGCTGCTGCCGCCATCCCAGAGCGGATGGTGCAGGCGGCCCAGCACCAGCAGGGAGAGGGCCAGCCCCAGCGTGATGGAGTGGTAGAGTTGGTGACGGGCGGGATCCCTATCTGCCCGCAGCCAGCAGAAGGTGATGGCCGCCATCACCAGCGGCAGCGCCAGCAGTTGCAGCCCGAGGCAAGCGAGGCCAAGGGTGAGCAGCAGGGCCGCCGCCACGCTGTGAAACAGCCGCACCAGCCAGTGATCGAACAGCACGGCGATGGCAAGGGACAGCAGGCACAACCCAAACCAGAGCAGGGCATGATGGAGATCAAGCTGATCGAGCAGGCCATAGAGCAGCCAGGCATCGGCCGCTAGGGTGAGGGCCAGCACGAACTGATCCCAGAGATCGCCGCTTTGGCTGCGATTGAGGGCGTAGGCCCCCGCCAGCAGCACGGCCCCGAGCAGCAGGGCGCTGTTGGCCTCGCGGGTCAGCTGTTCGAAGGTGAGAAACAGGAAAAAGAGCAGGAACAGGGCGGCAATCCACCCCACCAGCCCCAGCATAAAGCGGCTCGACCAGTGGGGCTGGGTATCACTGGGCTGATCCCCTTCCACCAGATTGGCCTGTTGCAGTGCTTGCCAAAGGGTCAGATCACTCATGAGACCTCCGTTGTTGTTGCAGCCAGCGGGCGGCGGTGACAGAAAGGCCGATGGCAATCAGGCTCAGCAGCAAGAAGCCGTTGATGTCGGGCTCCATCCACTTGCCCAGCGCCGCGAGGATGACGGCAATCAGGCTGAGGCACCCCATGGCGAGTCCGGCGATAAATCTGTGGTGCCACAGGGCATAGGCCGCAGCGAGCCAGCCAAGCCAGAGCGGCCACACCAGCAGGGAGGCGACATCAAACAGCGCCAGCAGGGTGAGCAGGGTGGCCCCCAGACCGGCAGCAAGGCCCGCCAGCCAGCTTGGCATCAGGCGCCAGCGGTTTGGCGCCAGCAGAAGCAGACCCCAGAGGGCGGCGTTGAGCAGGGTAAGGCACCAGCCCAATCCCTCTTCATCGAAGGTAAAGAAGAACGTGAACAAACCGAGCCGCCAGTAGAGCACCAGCGCCAGCTGGCCGAGCAGCCAGCTTAAGGTCCAGAGCAGGGGACTTTGGCCAAATGCCGCTAGCGGCACCAGCATCAGCGCCCAGGTGGCGAACAGTTGCCAGGGATCGGCGCCGGTCTGGTAGGTCTGACCCACCAGCGCCAGCAGGGCACCGATATTGAGGGCGATGGCGAGCAGCAGCGCCTGACGGGGGGTATCCCCAAGGGGTTTGCGCCACAGCAGAAGCAGCATGGCGAGCAGCGGCGCCTCCAGCAGGGCGAGGCGGGAGACCCGGCCCAACTCCTGCCAGTTGAAGGCAACGAAGAAGATGAGGCCAGCCCCGATGCAGAGGGCGCCGAGCCAGAGCAGCAGCCGGTCAAACAGCCACTGCCAGCGCGCCGGATGGGGGGGAAGATCGGCGAGGGTCAGGGCGTCCGCCAGCTTCTCTGGCGCCAGCCGTCCCTGTTTGACCCATTCGAGAAGCGTCTCTCTTGATACGTTGTGCATGGGGGGACTCCACGAGGTTTGCCCCATTATGGCATGAGGTCCCCGCAACCGTGCACTGCCCCTTGGCTGTAGGGCAGGTGGTTGCGACAGCGGGTTACGCACTAGACAAAGCAGCAAACAAAAAAGCCCTCCGAGGTGGAGGGCTTGGTCAGCGGAAAAGGCGATCAGGCAAAGATCAGGGTGCTCACCCCGAGGCCGACGAAGAGGATGGCGCAGGCGATGCGGATCCCCTTGAGCGGCAGCTTGTCTGCCCCCAGCTTGCCGATCAGCACCACCGGCACGTTGGCCAGCATCATGCCGAGGGTGGTGCCGGTAATGACCTGTACCAGCGAATCATATTTGGCGGCCAGCAGCACGGTGGCGATCTGGGTCTTGTCGCCAATCTCGGCGATGAAGAAGAGCACGAAGGTGGCCATAAAGGGGCCGTATTTATCCAGCGAGCTCTCCTCGTCATCCATCTTGTCCGGCACCAAAATCCAGATAGCCATGGCGATAAAGGCGATGGCGACCAGCCAGGTCATTATCTTGGGATCGAGCCAGCGGCTGATGAACTCACCAATCCAGGCAGCGCCCGCATGGTTGAGCAAGGTAGCCGCCAGCATGCCGGCGATGATGGGCCAGGGCTTGCGAAAACGGCAGATGAGCAGCAACGCCAACAGCTGGGTTTTATCGCCGATCTCGGCAATAGCGACGCTGAGGGTTGAGGTTAACAAGGCTTCCATAAAAATGACCGGGGGACGGAATTGTTATAAACCAAAGACAAGCCTGCGCCATCCGTCCCCGGTATTGGCACTGGCCCGTCAAAGGTCTTGTCAAATCCATGGCTGGCATGGATCACCCTGACCATGGTGATTTGGCACCAAGTATGTTGATCAGGGTCGCAAACCGGTATTCATGCAATGGATGGCACCGGCGTGCGAGACTACTCCCCCTCGATGGGAGCGGGCATTCTAGGGAAAAACCGCATGAGTGACAAGGGGATCAGCCACCCACCAGCTTGACGCTGAAACCGGCTTTCTCCAGCTCGGTTTTGATCAGGTCCCGTTTATCCCCCTGGATCTCGATCACTCCCTCCTTGATACCGCCTCCGGTGCCGCACTTTTTCTTGAGCAGGGTGGCCAGGGATTTTTGCTGATCGGCGGGTACGCCATGAATGGTGATCACCCCGGCGCCCTTGCGCCCTTTGGTCTCGCGGCGAATGCGCACGGTGCCGTCAGTGGGGAAGGGGGAGGCGGATTGGGGAGCGCTCTGCTCCTTGATCATGCCGCCATCTGTGCTGTAAACGAGGCGGCTGTTGTTGTCGTGACTCATGGCATTACTTTATGGGTTAGCTAAGCGGAGTTTGATTTTACTCAAATAAAAGTTGAAGACACAGCTTATAATGCCCCAAGTAAAAGAGAATTATTATTGTTTAACTTCAGGAGTCAGTCATGGTACTCACGCAGTTATCACCGGGACAGAGTGCTCGCATCAAGAATATGAATCAGCTCGCCCGGCCGCTGCGCCGCAAACTGATGGTGATGGGCCTGTTGCCCCAGACTGAAGTCATTTATCTGCGCTCCGCCCCCCTGGGGGACCCGCTCCAGATCCAGTGCCAGGGGATCTGTCTCTCCATGCAAAAGAGTCTGGCCCAGCAAATAGAAGTCGAGCCGGTATAACCCCCTGTTCGGCTACCGCTTCGGTCAAGAAAGTCACCGGGAGCGGTTCAGAGACAAGAAGTCGAACCTGCAAAGCAGCTTGCCACTCGCACGCGGTGGGTTCAGAAGAAAATAGAGGTAGAGCTGGTATGAATTATTCCCTGGTAACGGTAGGTAACCCCAATAGCGGTAAGACCTCCCTGTTCAACGCCCTGACCGGCGCCCGCCAGCAGGTAGGCAACTGGAGTGGCGTCACCGTAGACAAGAAGATGGGTGAGTTCAGCGCGGGTGAGCATCACTTCAAGCTGATGGATCTGCCCGGCATCTATAGCCTGGCGGGTCAGGATGGCAGTCTGGACGAGCAGATCGCCAGCCGCTTTGCCCAGGGCCAACAACCCGACCTGCTGCTCAACGTCATCGACGCCGCCAATCTGGAGCGCTCCCTCTACCTCACGCTGCAACTGCGCGAACTGGGCCTGCCCATGGTGGTGGTGCTCAACAAGCTGGATATCCTGCAAAAGCGCCGCATCGTCATCGACGATAGCAAGCTCGGCAAATCCCTCGGTTGCCCTGTAGTGGCCCTCTCTGCCCACAACAGCAAGCAGGTTGCCGCCTTCAAGCAGCAGATCCGGCAGTTTATCGGTCAGCCGCAAGCAGCCTTGCAACTCGATTACGGCCAAGAGCTTGAAACCGATCTGGCGGAGCTGGAGACCCTGCTCGCCCCGCATCACCTCACTACCCGTGGCCGCGCCCTGCGCCTGCTGGAAGAGGATGCGGTGATGCAGGAGACCCTGCTGCCCGGTCAGCAGGCGGCCGCCGCCAATGTGGTAGCTCGCGCTCATCAAGGGCAGGATATCGACCTGCAACTGGCAGATATCCGCTACGGCCATATCCACCAGTGGGTACAACAGGCTCGCCAGCAGAAGGGCAAGCTCACCGAGGCCCAGAGTGAGTGGCTGGATCGGGTGCTGCTCAATCGCTGGATTGGCATCCCCTTCTTCCTGTTTGTCATGTACCTGATGTTCATGTTCGCCATCAAGGTGGGCAGCGCCTTTATCGACTTCTTCGACATCATGGGCGGCGCCCTGTTTGTCGATGGGGTGCACCACCTGCTGGGGCTGATCAATGCCCCCGAATGGTTGGGCGCCATTCTGGCTGACGGCTTCGGGGTTGGTTTGCAGACCGTGGCCACCTTTATTCCGGTGATTGGTTGCCTCTATCTGTTCCTCGCGGTACTGGAGAGCTCCGGCTATCTGGCCCGCGCCGCCTTCGTGGTGGATGCCCTGATGCGCCGCCTCGGCCTGCCGGGCAAGGCGTTCGTGCCGATGCTGATGGGCTTTGGCTGTACCGTCCCCTCGGTGATGGCGACCCGTACCCTCAACTCCGAGCGGGAGCGGCTGATGACCTCCGCCATGGCCCCCTTCATGTCGTGCGGTGCCCGTCTGCCGGTTTACGCCCTGTTTGCGGTGGCCTTCTTCCCTGAATCAGGCCAGAACCTGGTGTTCGGTCTCTACCTCATCGGTATTCTGGTGGCGGTGCTCACTGGCCTGCTGCTGCGCAATACCCTGCTGCCGGGCAAGAGCGACTCCATGGTGATGGAGATGCCGGATTACGAGTGGCCGCGTCCTGTCAACGTTGCCATCAAGACCTGGCAGAAGCTCAAATCCTTCGTCTTTGGCGCCGGTAAAACCATCGTGCTGGTGGTTGCCGTGCTGAGCGTGCTTAACTCCCTGGGTACCGATGGCAGCTTTGGCCATCAGGAGCAGGAGAGCTCGGTCCTGAGCAAGATCAGCCAGGCGGTGACCCCGGTGCTGCACCCCATCGGTGTGCGCGATGACAACTGGCAGGCTACGGTCGGTATCGTCACCGGTATCTTCGCCAAAGAGGCGGTGGTCGGTACCCTCAACAGCCTCTACGCCGGTGGTGGCGCAGATGAAGAGGAGGCGAGCGAGTTCTCGCTGGTGGCCAGCTTCCATGAGGCGATCGATGCCGTGGCAGCCAATCTGGCGGAGATCAACCCGAGCGACCCTATGGGGCTTGATGTTGGCAACCTCGACGACCAGAAAGCTGCCGCCGAGGCGCAGGAAGTGGATGTCTCCACCTACGGCAACATGCAGACCCACTTCGATGGGGCGGCTGGTGCCTTTGCCTACCTCTTGTTCGTGCTGCTCTACATGCCTTGCGCCGCCGCCATGGGTGCCCTGGTGCGGGAAACCGGTCGCCAGTGGGCCCTCTTTACCGCGGCCTGGTGCAACTATATGGCCTTTATGTGCGCGACCCTCTTCTATCAGGTGGCCACCTTCGCCGCTCATCCGGAGCAGAGCCTGTTCTGGATCGTCAGCTATGGCCTCTCTCTGGTACTGCTCTGGTGGGCCGGTCGCCGTCACGGTGACATCGTCGCCCGCAAGGTGGTGACTTTATGATCCTGCGCGAGCTGGGGGATTACCTCGCCGCGCAGCAGAAGGTGAGCCGGCGTGATCTGGCTCGCCACTTCCACACCTCGGAAGATGCGGTGGAGGCCATGCTCGGCGTCTGGATGCGCAAGGGGCGGGTCATCAAGCGCGAGAGTCGGGTCTGTGGTGGCAGTTGCTGCGGCAAGAGCGAGGAGGTGATGTTCGAGTGGTGTGACGCGGGCCAGATTGGCATCAAGATCCGCTAAACGACTACCCAACCTCATCACCAAACATCGAACAATAAAAAACGGCAGGCCCTGCTTTAAATGAGGGTCTGCCGTTTTTATTGCTGCACACTGGCGGGATCAGGCGCTCTGGCGAGCCTCGCTCAGCAGTGCCAGCGCCGGTTGGGCGTTGTCCGGCATCAGCCGGTAGGCCTTGTGGTGTTTGACCAGGGTGGCTTTCTTGTTGCCCTGGCTCAGCAGCAGGCCGTGCTTGAAGGCCGCCTCGGCCAGCACCTTCTCGTCACCGCGCACATAGAGGGTGAGGGGTTTGACAAGCTCACCGTCCTCGATATGGCCTTCATATTCGCTATGGCTTACCACCAGACTCGCCTGACCGCCCGATTGCAGGCGCAGCTTGGCGTCCACCTCGCTCTCGGTCAGCACCAGCCAGCCTGCCGCTGAGAGCTCCTCCAGCAGGGCAGCCAGCTTGGCCCCCAGTTGTTGCGGGTTGGTCATGGCGCACTGGTATTGGAAGGCGATGCGCGCAAGCAATCCCTTGAGATCGGCACCCGCGCCCAGGGTGCGGCCAAGCTGCACCCAAGCTTTCAAATCTTCCATCACCAGACGGGAGAAGCGCTTCTCCTTGAGGGAGTCGGCCATCCAGGTGCAGAGAAAGTGGCTCTCTTGGGCTGGAGTGCGCTTGCCCGCCTTTTGTTCGGCGGTGCGGGCCAGTTCGGCCAGGCTCTGGGTGGCCATCTCGAGCAGGGCCTGATTGTAGGTCGGAGAGGTCATAAGCAATCCTTCAGTTGACCACCAGGGGTCAACACCGATGACAGAGATGGCAAAGGCGCCAGTGGCGCCTTTGCGGTTCAATAGAGCAACTGCCCGCCTTATTTCGGCTGACGGGGCTTCTTGGCTGCAGCCAGACGCTTGAGGCGCTGACCCTGCAGCTTGGCTTCGGCCATCACCTGGGCCACGGCGTTATCTTCACGCTGCGGGCGCTTGCCGAAGCGGCGACGCTCCTGCAGCTGTTTGATCAGCTCGTCACGGCTGCTCACCTCGTAGCCCGGCACCATGATGCGGCGGATCTTCTGGCCGATCAGGGCCTCGATCTCCAGCAGGGTACGCTCCTCTTCACGGCTGACGAAGGAGATGGCCATGCCGCGCTTGCCGGCACGACCGGTACGGCCGATGCGGTGCACGTAATCTTCCGCCAGGAACGGCAGATCATAGTTGACCACGTATTCCAGATCCGGAATGTCCAGACCACGGGCGGCCACTTCGGTGGCGACCAGTACCCGTACCTTGCCTTCCATGAATTCGCGCAGGGCGCGGCGACGGTTGCCCTGGGCCTTCTCGCCATGAACCACGGCGGACTTGATGCCGTCGAGGTTCAGCTCCTCGACCAGCACATCACAGCTCTCGCGGGTACTGGCGAACACCAGCACCTGCTGCCAGTTCTGCTTGCCAATCAGCTCTGAGAGCAGCTCGCGCTTGCGCTTCTGCTCGACCGGATAGACGGTGTGGCTGACGGTGTCGGCGGTGGAGTTCTGCTTGTTGACGCTGACGATCTGCGGTCTGTCCAGCATCAGGTTGGCCAGCTTCTTCACCGCGTCGGAGAAGGTGGCGGAGAAGAGCAGGTTTTGACGGGCCTTGTTGACCGCTCGCAGGATCTTCTGCACATCGGCACTGAAGCCCATGTCGAGGATGCGATCTGCTTCATCCATCACCAGACACTCGACGCCGGAGAGGCTGAGGTTGCAGGCGGTGAGGTGCTCCAGTAGACGGCCCGGGGTGGCCACAATGATGTGAGCGCCCGCTTTGAGCTTCTTGGCCTGCACGTCCTGCTTGCCACCGCCGACGAGGGTGATGGTGGTGATATCGAGATACTTGGCGAAGTCATTGATGTTGCTCGCCACCTGAGCCGCCAGCTCGCGGGTCGGGGTCAGGATCAGCACACGGGCGTTGGAAGGCTGGACCGGAGCCGGATTGTCTACCAGACGCTGCAAGATGGGCAGGGCGAAGGCGGCGGTCTTGCCGGTACCGGTCTGGGCGCTGGCCAGCACATCGCGGCCACGGCGAATGGCCGGGATCGCCTGTTGCTGCACAGGGGTCATCTCCTGATAACCGCAATCTGAGACAGCACGCAAAATCTCGGGGGCAAAATCGAACGATTCAAATCTCATAATGGGTTCCTGTGTTCCAGCTGGGCTGTGTTTGGCTTGGTTAGCTCGGCATGAGCGAGACGGAGGTTGTAACCACCGACGGCTGCGCCTGACATCAAGTCAGAGAGTGAGCCGGAAAATGGCGGGCGCGAAGTGTAACAGATAGACGTCACAAATTCTGCCTCAAATGGTTGGAGTTTTTCCCGTGGCAGTTGCCCAGTGTAGGAGCCATCGCAAGGCACTGCATCTAGTTATCTTCACGGCTGCCAGGAGCGTATGAGCGGTTGGTGAGCGCGCATAGAAAATCAGCCCCGCATTGGCGGGGCTGACTGTTAGGGAACATCACGGCTGTGGCCGGTCAGATCAGACCGCCAGATAGTCCATGATCCCTTCGGCCGCTTTGCGCCCTTCGTAGATGGCGGTCACCACCAGATCGGAGCCACGCACCGCGTCGCCACCGGCAAACACCTTGGGATTGCTGGTCTGGAAGGCGTATTCCGCCTGCTCGCGGGCCTTGATGCGATCCCGGTTGTCGAGCTCGATGCCGAACTCCGCCATCCAGGGCTGGGGGTTGGGCTGGAAGCCAAACGCCATCACCACCGCATCGGCGGCCAACACCTGCTCTGAGCCCTCGATAACCACCGGATTGCGGCGGCCATTGGCATCGGGTTCACCCAGCTCGGTGCTCACCACCTTGATGCCGACGGTGCGACCGTTGGCATCCAGCTCGACCGCCACCGGTTGCAGGTTGAACATGAATTCAACCCCCTCCTCGCGGGCGTTTTTCACCTCCCGCTTGGAGCCCGGCATGTTCTCCTCGTCGCGGCGATAGGCGCAGATCACCTTGGCGGCCCCCTGACGGATGGCGGTACGCACGCAGTCCATGGCGGTATCGCCACCGCCCAGCACCACCACCTGCTTGCCGGCGAAGTCGATGTAGTCGGCTTGCGCCTTCTCGAAGCCCAGCAGCCGGTTGGCGTTGGCGATGAGGTAGGGCAGGGCGTCATAGACGCCCGGCGCCTCTTCGTTGGCAAAGCCGCCCTTCATGTACTTGTAGGTGCCGACCCCGAGGAAGACCGCATCGAACTCGCCGAGCAGGTCGGCGAAGGTGATGTCCTTGCCCACTTCGGTCTCGAGACGAAACTCTACACCCATCCCCTGGAAGATCTCGCGGCGACGCTGCATCACCTCTTTTTCCAGCTTGAAGGAGGGGATGCCGAAGGTGAGCAGGCCGCCGATCTCCGGATACTTGTCAAACACCACAGGGGTGACGCCGTTGCGTGCCAGCACGTCGGCACAGGCGAGACCCGCAGGGCCGGCACCGATGACGGCGACCCGCTTGCCGGTTTTGACCACGTTCGAGAGATCGGGCTTCCAGCCCATCTCGAACGCCTTGTCGGTGATGTACTTTTCGATATTGCCGATGGTCACCGCGCCGAAGCGATCGTTGAGGGTGCAGGAGCCCTCGCAGAGGCGATCCTGCGGGCAGACCCGACCGCACACTTCCGGCAGGCTGTTTGTCTGGTGGGAGAGCTCCACCGCCTCCAGAATGCGCCCCTCTTTGGCCAGTTTCAGCCAGTTGGGGATGTAGTTGTGGACCGGGCACTTCCACTCGCAGTAGGGGTTGCCGCACTCGAGGCAGCGATCCGCCTGCATCTGTACCTGCGGCTGATTGAAGGACTCGTAGATCTCCACAAACTGGATTTTGCGGATCTTGAGCGGCTTCTTGGGCGGGTCGACCCGCTGGACATCGATAAACTGAAATACGTTCTGGCTCATAGGGTTCCCTCCTTATTGCGCCTGGATTCTGAGTTCTGCACTGGAACGGCTGGTGTGACCCAGTAGCGATTTCACGTCGCTGGACTTGGGTTTGATCAGCCTGAACTTGGGCACATAGGAGTCGAAGTTGGCCAGGATCTCCTCGGCGCGCGAGCTGCCGGTCTCATTGAGGTGCGCCGTGATGATGCCGCGCAGGTGCTCCTGATGGATGGCGAGATCCGCCACATCCAGCAGTTCCACCAGCTCGGGGTTGGTGCGCTTGGCGAAGTTGCCGCACTCGTCGAGCACGTAGGCAAAGCCGCCGGTCATGCCTGCCGCGAAGTTGACGCCAGTCTGACCGAGCACGGTGACGATGCCGCCGGTCATATATTCACAACCGTTGTCGCCAATCCCCTCGACTACCGCCAGGGCACCTGAGTTGCGCACCGCGAAACGCTCGCCAGCAGTGCCTGCGGCGTAGAGTTTGCCGCCGGTGGCGCCGTAGAGGCAGGTGTTGCCGATGATGGCTGCTTCATGGGATTTGAACGCCACGCCGACATGGGGCTTGATCACCAGCTTGCCGCCGGTCATCCCCTTGCCCACGTAGTCGTTGGCATCACCGGTGAGGATCATCTCAAGGCCACCTGCGTTCCAGACGCCGAAGCTCTGGCCTGCGGTGCCGTTGAAGTGCACTTTGACCGGATCGGCCGCCATCCCCTGGTTGCCGTGACGTTTGACGATCTCGCCCGAGAGGCGCGCACCCACCGAGCGGTCGGTGTTGCGAATGTCGTAGCGGAACTCGCCGCCGCTTGAGGTTTCCACCGCCTCCAGCAGATCCTCCACCATTTTCAGGTTGAGCGGCCCCTTGTCGAAGGTGGGGTTGTTCTGCTGGCTGAACAGGCTGGAACCTGCCGGTGCCACCGGAAGGGCCAGAATGCCGGAGAGATCCAGCTTGGCCTGCCGGGCGGTGAGGCCGGGCAGGGCCTCCAGCAGATCGGTGCGGCCAATCAGGTCGGTCAACTGGGTGACGCCGAGCTGGGCCATCAGCTCGCGGGTCTCTTCGGCGATGAACTTGAAGTAGTTCATCACCATCTCCGGCAGGCCGGTGAAGTGCTCGCGACGCAGCTTCTCATCCTGAGTGGCAACGCCGGTGGCGCAGTTGTTCAGGTGGCAAATACGCAGGTATTTGCAACCGAGCGCCACCATGGGGCCGGTGCCAAAACCGAAGCTCTCGGCGCCGAGGATGGCCGCCTTGATGATGTCGAGACCGGTCTTGAGGCCGCCATCCACCTGCAGCCGCACCTTGTGGCGCAGGCCGTTGGCGACCAGCGCCTGCTGGGTTTCAGCCAGACCCAGCTCCCACGGGGAGCCGGCATATTTGACCGAGGTGAGGGGGCTCGCGCCAGTGCCGCCGTCATAACCGGAGATGGTGATGAAGTCGGCATAGGCCTTGGCCACGCCGCAGGCGATGGTGCCCACGCCGGGCTCGGAGACCAGTTTCACCGACACCAGACAGCTCGGGTTGATCTGCTTGATGTCGAAGATGAGCTGGGCCAGATCCTCGATGGAGTAGATATCGTGGTGCGGCGGCGGTGAAATCAGGGTCACGCCGGGCACGGAATAACGCAGCTGGGCGATCTGGGCAGTCACCTTGTCACCGGGCAGCTGGCCCCCTTCGCCGGGCTTGGCGCCCTGCGCCACCTTGATCTGCACCACATCGGCGTTCATCAGGTAGTGGGGGGTGACGCCAAAGCGGCCGGAAGCGACCTGCTTGATGCGGGAGTTCTTCTCGGTACCGAAACGCTTGGGATCTTCGCCACCTTCGCCGGAGTTGCTCTGACCGCCGAGGCGGTTCATGGCGACAGCCAGCGCCTCGTGAGCCTCTGGGCCGAGGGCACCGATGGACATGGCGGCGGAGTCGAAGCGGGGGAACAGCTTGTCGGCCGGCTCAACCTGATCCAGCGCGACCGGATTGTCGACCTTCTTCAGGGCAAGCAGATCGCGCAGAGTGGCAACCGGGCGCTCGTTCACCAGACGGGCGTACTCCTTGTAATCGGCATAGTTGCCGGAGCGCACCGCGGTTTGCAGGGTCTGCACCACATCCGGGTTGTAGGTGTGGTACTCGCCGCCGTGGACGAACTTGAGCAGGCCGCCGTGGGGGAGGGGCTTGCGCACCAGCCAGGCCTGACGGGCTAGATTGTGCTGATCCTGCTGGATGTCGGCAAAATCGGCACCCTGAATACGGCTCGATACGCCACGGAAGCAGGTATCGACCACGGCTCTGGCCAAGCCCACAGCTTCAAACAGCTGGGAGCAGCGGTAGCTGGCGACCGTGCTGATGCCCATCTTGGACATCACCTTGTAGAGCCCCTTGTTGATGCCGTTGCGGTAGTTGACCATCGCCTGGCGCAGGGACATGGTGAGCACGCCCTCTTCAACCTGTTTGGCCAGGGTTTCGTAAGCGAGATAGGGGTAGATGGCGGTCGCGCCAAAGCCCAGCAGCACCGAGAAGTGGTGCGGGTCACGGCAGCTTGCAGTTTCCACCAGAATGTTGGCGTCACAGCGCAGGTTGTTGTCCACCAGGGTGCGCTGTACCGCGCCCACCGCCATGGCGGCCGGGATCGGCAGGGTATCGGCGCTGATATCGCGATCCGACAGCACCAGCAGTACGGTGCCACTCCTGGCGGCGGTTTTGGCCTCATCGCAGATGCGCACGATGGCCGCTTCCAGCCCCTCTTCTGGCTTGAAGTTGAGGCTGATCACCTGATGACGGTAGTACTCACCTTCCAGTGCCAGCAGCTGGTGGAAGTCGGAGTAGAGCAGGATCGGCGACTGGAACAGCACCCGGTGGGCGTGGCCGAAGGTCTCGTTGAAGACGTTCTGCTCGCGACCGATACAGGTGGCCAGCGACATCACGTGGTTTTCCCGCAGCGGGTCGATGGGCGGGTTGGTCACCTGGGCAAACATCTGGCGGAAGTAGTCATAGAGGGTGCGCGGGCCGGAGGAGAGCACCGCCATCGGGGTATCATCCCCCATGGAGCCCACCGCCTCCTGACCATTTTCACCGAGCACCCGGATGATCTGATCCAGCTCCTCGAAGGAGTAGCCAAACAACTTCTGATAGGTTTTCAGCTGGTCATCAGAGAACTCGCGGCTACCGGTCTGGCTGTCGTCCATCTGCTCGAAGGGGACCAGTCGGCGGCAATGTTTATCCATCCACTGCTTGTAGGTGTGACGGTTCTTGAGGTCGTCATCGATCTCGAAGCTGGTCCACACCTTGCCGTTGCTGGTATCCACCACGAACAGCTCGCCCGGGCCGACCCGGCCCTTCTCCAGCACTTCGTCCGGGGTGTAGTCCCAGGTACCGACTTCTGAGGCGAGGGTGATGAACTTGTCCTTGGTGATGACGTAGCGGGCCGGACGCAGACCGTTGCGATCAAGTGCGCAGGTGGCGTAGCGACCATCGGTCATGACGATACCGGCGGGGCCATCCCATGGCTCCATGTGCATGGAGTTGAAGTCGTAGAAGGCGCGCAGGTCATCATCCATGTTCGGGTGTTTTTGCCATGCAGGCGGGATCAACAGGCGCATGGCGCGGAACAGGTCCATGCCACCGGCGAGGAAGAGATCCAGCATGTTGTCGAGGCTGGAGGAGTCAGAGCCGGTGGTGTTGACGAAGGGGGCCGCTTCCTGCAAATCGGGAATGAGCGGCGTGGCAAACTTGTAGCTGCGTGCCTTGGCCCACTGGCGGTTGCCGGCGATGGTGTTGATCTCGCCGTTGTGGGCCAGATAGCGAAACGGCTGCGCCAGCGGCCAGCGCGGGCTGGTGTTGGTGGAGAAACGCTGGTGGAAGACGCAGATGGCCGCCTGCATACGTATGTCGGCGAGATCCAGATAGAAGCGCGGCAAGTCCACCGGCATGCACAGCCCTTTATAGACGGTGACCAGGTTGGAGAGGCTGACCACATAGAAGTAGTCGTCGTTGACGCGCTTTTCGATGCGGCGACGCACGATATAGAGACGGCGCTCGAGATCCTTGTCGACCCAGCCGGGCGGGGCGTTGACAAAGACCTGTTCAATGCTGGGCAGGGAGGCTTTGGCGATGGTACCCAGTACGTTGGTATCGACGGGCACCTTGCGCCAGCCGACCAGACTCAGGGTCTCTTTTTCCAGCTCTTCGTCTATGATGTCGCGGGTCTGCTGGGCCAATACGGGGTCAGGGTTGAGAAACAGCATGCCGACCGCATAGTTGCGGCCAAGGTGCCATCCCTTCTCCTCGGCGACAGCTCTGAAGAAGCTGTCCGGTTTTTGCAGCAGCAGACCGCAACCATCGCCGGTCTTGCCATCGGCGGAGATCCCGCCGCGGTGCTGCATGCGAGCCAATGCTGACATCGCGAGACGGACAAGCTTGTGGCTGGCTTCCCCTTCCATGTGGGCCAACAGGCCGAAGCCACAGTTATCCCTCTCCAGCTTTGGATCATATAGTGACATTGCATTTCTCCCTTGCTCGGCCTTGTATCGCACAGTCATCACCTGACTGCATAAATTGCGATTGGCTCTTGTGGTTCCGTCTGCCTGACGTGGCGAATCTCCAAACTAATGGGATTTTCTGGCGAGGTCAATCGCAGGTCAGGTTTGTCTTCATGATTACATTCGCATAACAAAATGTCGGGTTAGGGGGATTCGCTCGCAGTTATGGAGTGTTTATTCTGTGTATTTTTATTTTGTTGGTTAAATATATCGTCATTGGCGGGCTCAATGGTGCGCTCGGCGACGGTGGGCGAATGTAGTAATTTTACCAACCCGATGTGGCCGACAGCGGAAGGGATCACATTTTCAATATCCCATGCTTGCAATTGTGTGCTGTCGGGTCTCTTTGAATTTTTCATTGTTCAACAGTGGGTTATCAGGTCTCATTTTCATATGGATGTTTACTGTTTGAATCGTCAAAGAACTGTAAAAATCCTTTTTTTGCGCTTTTTCTCTATATTTATTCAAAATTGGTCGGGTATTTATATGTTTTACCCTCTCCGCTAGCTTGATCCAGCTCAGTCCCTGTTTTGCGCAAGCTCGTACAATGGCGCTCCTTTAGCGGAGGTGTCATGCAGTTACACGAACTCGTCAATACATTCGGTCAGGATCTCAAGCAGCGTCATGGTCAGAAGATCCACAAACTCTCCATCCATGGGGCCTTCACCTGCCCGAACCGTGACGGCACCCTGGGCCGCGGTGGCTGCACCTTCTGCAACGTATCCTCTTTTGCCGACGAGTCGGCTCAGCAACTCTCCGTGGTGCAACAACTGCTGGCTCGCCGGGACGAAGTCACCCGTGCCAAGCGCTATCTTGCCTACTTTCAGGCCTATACCAGTACCTATGCCGAGGTCGAATATCTGCAGCGGATGTATGAAGAGGCGCTGTCGGTGAGCGATATGGTGGGGCTCTGTGTGGGCACTCGCCCCGATTGCGTGCCGGATGCGGTGCTCGATCTGTTGGCGGGCTATCAGGCCCGGGGTTACGAGGTGTGGCTGGAGCTCGGGCTGCAAAGCGCCAATGACAAGACCCTGCAACGGATCAACCGCGGCCACGGTTATGCCGCCTATGAGGATGCGGTAAGACGTGCCCATCAGCGCGGCATCAAGGTATGTGCTCATCTGATCGTCGGCCTGCCGGGCGAAGTGCCAATAGACAGCCTCGATACCCTGCATCGTATCGTTGAGACCGGTGTTGAGGGGATCAAGCTGCATCCGCTTCATGTGGTAGAGGGCAGTACTCTTGGCAAAGCGTGGCAGGCGGGGCGCCTTGAGGTATTGACGCTGGAGCAGTATGTGGAAGCCGCTGTCGCCATGATCCAGCACACACCACCCGAGGTGGTGTATCACCGGATTTCGGCATCGGCGCGCCGCCCAACCCTGCTTGCTCCCGCCTGGTGCGAGAATCGCTGGACTGCGATGGCGGACATTGCACGAGCACTCTCCTTGAGTGGCCCTCAGGGTCATGCACTGGGAAGACCCTTCATACTTCCTGACCTATAATTGAGTTCGTAATTATTATTTTCACGTAAAACATAGGGTTATATAAAAAGTTCATACCATAAACTATAGTTTTGGTACCTGCAGGTTGATATAGTGATGCGCCACAATAAATGCCATTATCAATTAACACCTCCATTTACCTGAGGGAGGCGTCGGCATGATGCTCACAGGCTGGTTTTACCAATCATCATGCAAGGAAAATTGGTGGTGAGTGTCACGATGTATCCGGATAGGTTTATTCCCTGATCAGGCTCATCTGTGGGAGGGGGCTCGTTTTTAGAGTCGCTATAGCAGGAAAATATGAGTGATACCCCTCTCGTATCGACCTTATTAATGCAGTGACGGGATGCTATGCAAGCAGAAACAAGTCGTATCGATGAGTTATTGGAGTGTCTGGTCTTCTTGACCCGCTTTTATGGTGTGCCCAACAGCCAGGATGCCCTGACGACCGGGTTGCCACTGGTCTCCGGACGACTGACTACAGCACTCTTTTGTCGTGCTGCCGAGCGGGGCGGGCTATCTGCCCGTGAAGTGATCCAGCCGCTTGATCAGATCTCTCCCTTGCTGCTGCCCTGCGTATTGCAGATGCGTAACGGTGGCGCCTGTATTTTGCTGGAGTGGAACGAAGAGCGCAGCCAGGGGAAAGTGATTTTCCCGCAGGCAGGTGATGCCGCCCAATGGCTGACTGCTGCCCAGCTGGGTGATGAGTATTTGGGGCGTCTCTTTTACGTTAAGAAGCAGTTCAAATTTGACGAGCGCTCTCCCAAGGTGCTGGAGACCCGTGATGGCCACTGGTTCTGGAGCACTTTGTTTGAATCTCGCGGAATCTATCGCGATGTGCTGATCGCCTCCATTCTGATCAACCTGTTTGCCATCGCCAGCCCCCTCTTTACCATGAACGTCTATGACAAGATTGTGCCCAATCTGGCATTTGATTCGCTCTGGGTGCTGGCGGTCGGGGCCATGGTGGTCTTTACCTTCGATTTTGTGATGCGGCAGTTGCGCAGTTACTTTATCGATATCGCTGGCAAAAAGTCTGATGTGCTGCTGTCCGCCAAGATTTTCGCCAAGGTGATGGGCATGCGGATGGAGTCTCGTCCCGCTTCCACCGGCGCTTTCGCCAAACATCTGCAGGAATTTGAATCGGTGCGGGAGTTTTTCACTTCCGCGACGGTTTCTACTCTTATCGATCTGCCTTTTGCCGTCTTCTTCCTTTTTATTATCTGGATGTTTGCCGGTGTGATGGTGGTGGTCCCCATCGTCGCCATGCTGATCCTGATCGCCTACAGCTTCTATATTCAAGAGCCGCTCAAAAAGTCCATCGAAGAGGGTTCCCGGCTGGCCTCTCAGAAAAATGCCAACCTGATCGAAAGTATTTCCGGGCTGGAAACGGTCAAAATTTTTGGCGCCGAGAGTCTGTTCCAGCACCGTTGGGAGCAGGCTGTTTCCCATATTTCCACCTGGGGTGTACAAACACGGCGAATTACCAACTCCATGTCGTCACTGGCCAGTTATATCCAGCAGGTGGTGACGGTCGGTCTGGTGATTGTCGGTGTTTACCAGATCTCCGAAGGCTTAGTCACCATGGGGGGGATGATTGCTGCCGTGATGCTCTCCAGCCGTGCCATTGCGCCCATGGTGCAACTCTCAGTGTTGTCGACCCGTTATAACCAGGCCAAGTCTGCACTGGATATTCTGGAAAAAATCATGCAAACCCCGGGTGAGCAGGAGGAAGGCAAGCAATATATCCATCATCCGGTGATTGCCGGTCGAATTGAATTCGAAAATGTTTCGTTCAAATATCCAGGAATGGAAACCAGCACCCTGCACCATATCAATTTGCGTATTCAGCCGGGTGAAAAGGTGGCAATTATCGGCCGGATTGGGGCGGGTAAAACGACCCTCGAGAAGTTGTTGATGGGGCTGTATCGGCCGACTGACGGTTCGGTCCGGATCGATGGTTTCGAAATAGACCAGTTGCCTCCCTCGGTGATTCGTCGCAATATCGGTTGTGTTCCCCAAGATGTCATTCTCTTTTTTGGTTCGGTGCGAGACAACATCATGCTGGGTAATCCGCTGGTGGATGACGTGAGAGTCTTGCGTGCTGCCAAGCGGGCGGGCGTCACCAATTTTACCAACCGTGATCCCAACGGATTGGATCGGCAGATAGGTGAGGGTGGCCGTCAGCTTTCCGGTGGCCAGCGTCAGTCGATCCTGCTGGCACGCGCCCTGCTCAATGATCCCCCCATTCTGGTGATGGATGAGCCTACCTCCAACATGGACAACCAGTCCGAGATGCAGGTCAAACAGGAGCTCGCCAGACTGGGCCCGGAAACCACCTTGATCCTCATCACCCACAAGACCTCAATGCTGGATGTGGCCTCGCGAGTTATCGTCATCGAGCAGGGACAGATTGTGGCAGATGGTCCCAAAGAGGTGGTGTTGCAGCAGTTGAAGGAAGGCAAGGTGCGCGTGCAGGAGGTGTCCCATGGTTAAGGGGCTCATGAACTGGTTAAAACGCAGCAAAAATGCGCCTTCCGGTGATGTATTGCCGGCACCCGAGCATCTGGAGTTTGTCGATGACGGCGCGGCAGCTGTGTTGCTTACTACCCCAACCGGTGCCCGCATCCTGTTATGGTGCTGTTTCCTCTTTTTCATGAGTGCCATCGTCTGGGCTGCCTGGGCCGAGCTGGATGAAGTCACCGTGGGTCAGGGCAAGGTGATCCCATCCCGCCAACTACAGGTGATCCAGAATCTGGAAGGGGGGATAGTCAAAGAGATCTTCGTCAAAGAGGGAGATATCGTCGAGAAGGGACAGCCGCTGCTGCGTATCGATGACACCCGTTTCCGCTCCGATTTTCGAGAGCGTGAGCAGGAGCTGGTCACTCTGAAAGGAGATATTGCCCGGTTACGGGCCGAAATGGCCAGTGTTGAGGTTAAAAATGACCCTGCACTGGGGTGGCGTGAACAGGTAGTGGTGGGAGAAGCGCCAATTCAGTTTCCGGATGGCTATGAAACCGTCTTTCCCGAATATGCCAACCGTGAACGCTCGGTACAACGGGATCGCCTTAATAACCTGAAGAACCAGCTCTATATTCTTGGTCAACAGATCGAGCAGAAAGAGCAGGAACTGATTGAACTGAATGCCAAAATTCGCACCGTGAATCGCAGTGTGGATCTGGCCAGACAAGAGCTCAATATTAGCCGTCCACTGGCAAAAGAGGGTATAGTGCCTCAAGTGGAGCTAATCAAGCTGGAGCGGCAGGTCAACGAGATGCAGGGGGAGCTGGAGAGCAACCGTCTGCTGATCCCAAAACTCAATTCGGTGTTGCGTGAGACTATTTCCAAGCGCAATGACATAGCGCTGAAATTCCGTGCTGACTCCCAGACGGAACTGAATGAGAAGCAGGGGCGACTTGGCCAGTTGTCAGAAGGGCAGGTTGGCTTGCGAGACAGGGTAGACCGGACCAGCGTGATTGCTCCGCTCAAGGGCACCATCAAGAAACTCAAGATCAACACTCTGGGCGGCGTGGTGCAGCCCGGCATGGATTTGATGGAGATAGTGCCGCTGGAGGACACCTTGTTGGTTGAAGCCAAGGTGTCGCCGAAAGATATCGCCTTCCTGCGACCGGGGCTGGATGCCATCGTCAAGATCACTGCCTACGACTTTACAATCTATGGAGGATTGCATGGCAAGGTTGAACAGATAAGTGCGGACTCGATCCAGGATGAGGAGGGGAACTCCTTTTATCTGGTTCGGGTGCGTACCGAGAAGAGTTACTTGGGCGATGAGCTTAACGCACTTCCCATCATCCCCGGTATGTTAGCCAGTGCTGATATCATTACTGGTAAAAAAAGTGTCCTAGACTATTTACTTAAGCCGATTTTACGGGCTAAGCAGTCGGCACTGAGAGAACGATAAGCCAACAATCTAAAAACAAAACATGACTGGAGATAACATGAAAAAAACGATTGTTGCCATGCTGGTCAGTGGCATCACCCTGATCCCTAGTTTGGGTCAGGCCCAGACTCTGGAAGAGTCGGTGGCACAGACACTCGCTACGCATCCCAAGATCAAGGAAGCGTTTGATCTCTACCAGGCACGCCTCTATCAGCATGATGGCGCCAAGGGTGGCTATTATCCAACGATCGATCTGCGTGGCGGCGTAGGCTATGAAAAGACTGACAGCCCTTCTACCCGGGCTGCTGGTTCAAACAGCAATATTGATGACTCCATGACTCGCAAAGAGGCTGGGCTCAGTTTGCGGCAGATGTTGTTTGATGGCTTTGATGTCAGCAACAACGTCTCCCGAACTGAAGCTGAAGCCAACGCCCAGCGTCTGGCGATGATCTCCGAAGCAGAGAATACCGCGCTGCGAGTGGCTGAGGTCTACCTCAATATGCTGCGCCAGCAGGAGATCCTGGAACTCTCCAAACAGAACCTGGAAACCCACGAACAGATCCGTAGCGACATTCAGAAACGGACTGATTCAGGGCTTGGTTCTACTGCTGATCAGACCCAGATTGATGGTCGTGTTGCCAGGGCCTACGCCAACCAAGCCGCCGCTGAAAACAACTACCGTGATGCGGAAAGCGAGTTTATTCGGGTGGTTAACGAGGTACCAAAAGATCTCGTTCAACCGGTACCTAATGCCGAGTTGGTCCCGGCTAGTCTCGATACTGCCCTGAAAACGGCGACAGAAGTTCACCCGACCCTGCTCTCATCCCTGCAAGATATTGAAGCGGCCAAGTATCAGCATGAAGGTGCCAAATCCGGTTTCTACCCTAACGTCACTTTTGAAGTGGACCAAAACTGGAATGAGGATATTGATGCCGTTAAAGGTCGCAATGACGATCTGACAGCTATGGTGCGGATGCGTTACAACCTGTTCCGAGGTGGTTCTGACGTAGCCGAGAGCAATGCAACTTCGGCACTGTACTCTCAGGCGAAAGACATTCATCTGAATGCATTTCGTCAGGTAGAAGAGGGAACCCGTTTGGCATGGAATGCGAAAGAGTCGCTGGCCAAACAGAAAACCTTCCTTAAAGAGCATGTGGATGCAAGCTACGATACCGTTCAGGCATACAAGAAGCAGTTTGGCTTGGGTCAGCGAACCTTGCTGGACGTATTGAACACCGAAAACGAATTGTTCGAAGCGCGTCGCAGTTATATCACTGCTGAGTATGATGCATTGCTGGCGGACTATCGCATCCTCAATGCGACAGGAAGTCTGCTCAATGCATTTAGCGTCAAGCAACCCGCTGAATGGCAGCCCAGGCAATAACCGTTTGCCAATGATCCCGCCGGGATGATGATGAACGCCAACATGGTGACTGCTGCTGGCAGTCACCATGTTTGGCTAAAGCAGGTGGTTGCACGGTTTTTGAGGAGTGCAGTAGCAATCATGCAGCAGGCATATGACGTGACACTTCTGCGTGGTACCGGAAGCAGATGGTATGATCTCCTCAATAAATGGAGATACCGATCTCTACGTACTCTGCGCCACTCCTTATGGATCCTGCTGTTACCCTTCTCACTTTTGCTCTGTGCCAGCCAGCCTCTGCCACAGGAAGATCTCAACTTGATCAAGCGGGCGGAGCAGACCTATGGTGCCAGAGCCGGCAAGCGTGTAACCAGTTGGCGCATGCTGGTGATGGAAACGAAGGGAAAGGCACTGAGCGAGGCGAAAAAGCTCGAAAGAGTGAACAACTTTTTTAATCAAATGCGCTTTGTTGATGACATCAAGTTGTGGCGCAAGAAAGATTACTGGGCAACCCCGCTCGAGTTTCTGGGGGCTGCCGGAGGAGATTGCGAAGATTTCAGTATTGCCAAATATTCCACACTACTGGAATTGGGGATCCCGGATGAAAAAATGCGGATGGTTTATGTCAAGGCCCTTGATTACAACCAGTTCCACATGGTGGTGGCATATTATGAGACCCCCTCTTCTGTTCCGGTTATTTTGGATAATTTGATAGGCTCTATTCGACCTGCTACCCAACGGCGAGATTTGGTACCTATCTATAGTTTTAACGGTAGTCACTTGTGGTTGATGAAGGCGCGAGGCCAAGGGGAGCTGGCTGGCCAATCATCTCGCTTGGGATTATGGAATGATTTACGCAATCGCATGACATCGGGGCGATTGGCTAGGCCTGTGGTGAATTTGGATGATTAACCTATGACGCTTTATAGACAGTTATTGGCCACCATGTTGCTGTTGTTTGGACTGTTGTTTGCAGCTACGTATTGGGTGCAATTCAATTCGACACGAACTTATCTGGCACAACAGCAGGAGACAACGGTAATAAACACCGCTACGTCACTGGGACTGGCATTAACTCCTTATCTTGAAAATGGCGACAAGGTGGGAGCTGAGTCGGTGATTAAGGCCATATTTGATGGTGGTTATTACCGTATGGTTCGTCTTGACCTGCTTGCGTCGAAAGATGTGATTGAAGAAGAAAACAGCAGCCGTATTCAAGGTGTACCTGACTGGTTTATTGAACTTGGCTTGTTTCCGGAAGTATCCAATGAGTCAATTCTGACGTCTGGCTGGCTGCAACTTGGCAAGCTCAAGGTGGTGGGCCACCCAGGACAAGCCTATCACGAACTGTGGGCAGGGATGAGCGAACTGGCGACCTGGTTTGTGATTGGATTTTTGGTAACCACGATCTTGCTTATGCGTGCACTTAATTTCCTGTTAAAACCGCTCAAGCAGATTTGTGAGCAGGCCGTCGAGATTGAATTGCATCATTTTGGGCATACCATTCCAGAGCCCAAGACCTATGAATTGAAGCAGGTTGTACAAGCGATCAACATCTTATCCGGAAAGTTGGCGGTGCAATTCAAAGAGCAGGCCGACGAGGCGGAGAAACTGCGTGAACGAGTTTATGTGGATGCCGTTTCTGGCTTGGGTAATCGAGCCTATTTTGTTGGTCAGGTTAATGCCTGGATTGCAGAATCTGGCCAAGGGGGCATCATGTTGGTTGCGGTAGATATGCTCGATGATATCTACCGTGATGAAGGTTTTGCTGCCCGTGATAATATGGTCAAATCTATAGCACAAATCTTACGCGAACAGCTTAAGGGATGGGATGGTGCAGCTGTGGCGCGGATATCAGCGACCGAATATGCTCTGCTCTGCCCGACAGATGATTTGGGTCAGCTTAAGGAGTTGGCAGAAATTATCAATTCTCGTATTGCTGATCTGGTCGTGAACCCAATGGCGGAGGGTAATCCTCTCTCCGTCATTGGTATTGCAGGCCGTGATGGTAATGATGATCTCTCAGTCCTGTTGACTAAAGCGGATAATGCACTCGGCAAGGCGCGTAATGAACGCCGTGGTGCTGTTGTCATGGAAGGGGGAGCCGAGCAGGGGTTGATGGGGCGCTTGGCATGGCGTGATTTGGTTCAGGATGCTATTTCGCATCACCTCTGGCGATTCAAGGCTCAGCCAGCTTGCCGATTTGATAACGGGGCCAGGTTGCATGCCGAGTTGTTTGCATCTATCTCTCGCGATGGCACGGACTATTTTGCCGGTCAGTTTTTGCCTGCCATCGAACAGTTCAAATTGGGGGGCGATTTTGATCAGGCAATACTTGATGCATGTGTTCCCTTACTGCACAAACAAGCGGATCTAGTGCTGGCAATTAATATAACGGCAGGTTCGCTTTGTTCGGATGAGTTTTTGACCTGGCTGACGCACTATCTGGTCGAACATGGCGAATTGAAAGAACGGCTGTTATTCGAGATACCCGAGGCAGCCATTATGAAGCACAAAGATCATGTGGCCGCTTTGGTAGGCGCATTGCAGGTCCATGGTTTCCAGTGGGGGGTTGACCACTACGGCCGTCACTTCCAGTCACTGGGCTATCTGGAGGAGTTAGCGCCTGCCTATGTCAAGGTGGATCACGGTTATACCAGTCAGGTCATGGAGCCGGGTGCTGACACCTCATTCTTGGCTGCAGTGTGCCGAGCTGCACACAATGCCGGTGTGAGCACCATTGCAACCCGCGTCGAAGATCAACATCAAGTGGAACTGCTTTCCAAGTTGCATATCGATGGTTATCAGGGATTTGTGCATCCTGCTTTCCCCTTGTCTTGATTGATATGTGCAGTGTAGAAATGGCCCCGAATGGGGTCATTTTTTATATCAATACAATATATTTTTTGATTTTTTTATTATCAAATTAATATGGGTGTTATTTGGTTCCATTTATATCGTTATGATTTTAATGAAGAAAAAATAACCTTTCGATTTTATTCTCTATATCGGTTTGAGGGCAGTCAAACCTATAGATTATTGCAACGGAAAAGCACGTTATCTCCCTCTACGGTGTAGACATCAAGATCTGTCACGTTGGAGCAATGGATATGCGTACCCAAATCATCGACAAGTCCGTGGTTGTCTCAGCTATCGAAGGGAATGTGGAGATTGTGCTGGCTGATGGCAGCAGTCGCCCCCTGCAAAAGGGGGAAATACTCCAGCCCGGTGCCAAATTGACCATAGCGGATGATGCCAAGCTTGTTCTTTCCCCCTATGACGATACACCAGCGCAGAATGTACCCACCGGTTCCGAATTAGCAGAACCGGGACAACCGCAAGGTGGTGCCAGCACGGAGGGCACTCCTTCTGACATTGCTGCATTGCAAGAGTCAATTTTGCAAGGCGTTGACCCGACGCAAAACTTTGAGGCTTCAGCAGCAGGTGGTGCACCTGCTGCCGGTGGTGGCGGTGGTATTGGCGGGGTAGCAGGAGCAAGCGGCAATGGTGGCTTTGTCACCATTGATAGAACCGGTGATGCGACCATTGCCGAGGCCGGTTTTGATACCAATTATCAGGCTGAACCCATTATCAACACTGAGCAAGCGGCTGAACCACTGTTAGAACCGGAGCCACTAACTAATCTCTTGTTGGATGAGAGTGAAGTATTTTCGATGGATGAAGATAACCCTGTCAGTGGTGATCTTTTGGCCAATAGCTCCAACCCGGATGGTCCCTTGGCTCAATCCATCATCAGCTATAGCTGGGGTAGTAATATTGATGTTCCCGCAGGTGTTACATCGACCCTTACTGGCATTGGTACGCTGATCATCAACAGTGATGGCTCTTTCACCTTTACCCCCGCTCCTGACTATTCTGGTGCAGTTCCTACAGTAAGTTATCTGGTCACCGATAGTTCTGATGTTGTTACTTCGACCTTGACGCTGATAGTGACGCCACAAGGTGACATCGACTTCAACGTCGAGGCGCTGAATGCGGGTGCGACCGAAACGGATGGCACGGTACAGGTGCTGCTGACCA
>NZ_JAAKVR010000024.1:0-62478 GCF_049175755.1 Aeromonas sp. 600282
TGTCCGTTTCACACCTTGTCCCATCGGGTTCTCCATTTATTGGGGGGAAAGGTGTAAACCATATTCAGGACGGGACACTTCCATGAAAAAGGGCAGCCCGCGGGCTGCCCTTTGTTATTGTCGCTGACCGTCAGGCGGCGCTCTCCAGTTGCGCCAGATGGAAAGCGCGCCAGTTGCCGTCGGGCAGGTAGTGCTTGCCCTGTTGCCACTTGGGATCGTGCTGCACTACGTAGCGGTAGTGGTAGGCCTGCTGTTGGCCGACATAACGCCCCTGCGCCGGGTCGAAGATCTCCACCTCGATGAGCTGGCGCAGATATTCGCTCTGGGGATCATCCTCGCCGTGGAAGTTCTCCATCTCGTCGAGCGCCGCGATGGCGGCAGGGAAGTCGTCCAGCACAAACAGCTCGCCATAGACCCAGTCATCCCCCTGCAGCAGGGCGGGGTAGCCCTTGTGCTGCAGGTGATAGAGAGCGCCGCGCCCCCGGGCGCGCCGGGGCGTCTGGCTCACGTGGTGAGCCAGATAGCGGCGGTAGTTGAACAGCCCGTCCATCAGGCTGCCGTAGACGAACAGCGGGCGTGGCTGGCAAAGGCTCATGAGATCTCGCCGCCCACGACTTTGATATCGCCATCCTGCTGCAGCACCACCGCCTCGATGGCCAGCGCCAGCGCGCGGGTAATCTCGCTCATGGCGAGGCAGGGCTGGTTCACCTTGTCCGCTACCTGCTCGGTGATGTAGGGAACGTGAATAAAGCCGCCGCGCACCGCCGGGAACTCTTTTTCAATCAGGTAGTGCAGCTGGTACATGATGTGGTTGCAGACGAAGGTGCCGGCAGTGTTGGAGAGCGCCGCCGGAATGCCGTTCTCCTTGATGCGCTGCACCATTCCCTTGAGGGGCAGACGGGAGAAGTAGGCCGGTGCGCCATCGGCCTGAATCACTTCATCGATGGGTTGCTGCTGCTCGTTGTCGGGGATACGGGCATCGTCGATGTTGATGGCGATGCGCTCCGGGGTAATGGCGAAGCGACCGCCCGCCTGTCCGACGTTGATCACCACGTCGGGCTGGTGCTGACGCATCAGCTCCGCCAGCAGGGTGGCTGACTTGCCAAAGACGGTGGGGATCTGCGCCTTGATCACGGTGGCGTCCAGAATGGTCTCTGGCAGGCGTTTGACCGCCTCCCATGCCGGGTTGATGGGCTCGCCGCCGAAGGGGTCAAAACCGGTAATCAGTACTTTCATCATCTTCTCCCGAATGGTCAGAATGCCCAGAAATACATGAGGGCGATATGGATCAGCACCAGCGTCAGCGCCATCGGTACCTGCACCTTGATCACCTTGTTGAGATCCTTCATCTCCAGCAGGGCGGCGGGCAGGGCGTTGAAGTTGGCGGCCATGGGGGTCATCAGGGTGCCGCAGAAGCCGGCGGTCATCGCCAGCGCACCGGCCACCACCGGGTCACCGCCCTGGGCGATGACGAAGGGGATGCCGATGCCGGCGGTGATGACCGTGAAGGCGGCATAGGCGTTGCCCATGATCATGGTGAAGACCATCATGCCGAGGCAGTAGGCCACCACCCCGACGAAGGGGCTGCCGACCGGCACTACGGTGGAGATGCCGTGGGAGATGACATCGCCGACGCCGGACTTGTTGAAGATCACCCCGAGCGCGGCCAGCAGTTGCGGCAGAATGCCGGTAATGCCGACCTGCTGGATCATCCGGTCGGAGTCACCCACTACGGTAGAGGGGGTGGCACGAGTCAGCAGTACCGTGATGACGAAGGCGATGACCGCCGCCAGACCGATACCGACCTGACCGCCAAGGGGGGTGAACTGGGCGATCACCACCGCCAGCACGGCCAGCAGGATGCAGGGGAGGAAGATCCGGTTGCCGATGCGGCTGGCGTGGCGCTGGGACTCCTCCTCGCTCGCCTGCTCCAGCTTGCCGATCTTCACCTGCTTGAGCAGGGTGATGACCCCCATGGCGAGGATCAGCACGCCATTGATGACATTGGGGATATAGCTGCCGAAGGCAAACAGTACACCCAGAATGGTCCAGAACAGGGCGGTACCGATTTTGGCCGGGTGGCTGGGGTCACGCAGGACGCGCCAGGCGCTGCTGAACAGGATGACGCCGATCAGCACATAAAAGAATTCGAGCATGTTGGGGATGAGGGTCGCCATTATTGTTGCCCCTCCTTGTCGCTGCTCACGGTATATGTCTTGGCCATCTGACGGTCAAACCACATATTGGAAATAGCCACCATCAGCAGGGCGATAATGGCGATCGGCATGGATGCCTTGGCAATATCGACGGCAGAGACGCTATATCCAAGAGATTCAAATGTGCCGACGATCAGCAATACCCCGGCTGAGGCGACGAAGGTATTCTGGGCAAAGAAGTTGCCGTAGTTTTCGGTGGCGGAAACCCGCGCCTTGATATATTCCTCGTCCTCTTCGCTTAATTTGCCGTGCACCTTGGTGGCGGCTGCCTGAGTCATGGGGTTGACCAGCGGACGAATAAATTGGGTGTGACCCTGAACCCGCACCGAGAAGAGACCGGCCAGTTCGCGGATAAACATATAGAGGGTCATGAACTTGCCCGGGGTGAGCTTCTTGATCCGTTCGATCAGGGTGACCGCCTGCTGTTTGAGGCCGTAGCGTTCACAGATGCCGATCATCGGCAGGGTCAGCAGAAACAGTGTCACCATGCGGTTGGAGACGAAGGCTTCCCCCAGCAGGGAGAGGCAATCGGTCATGGAGAGACCGGAGACCAGCGCCGTGGTGACGGCGGCCACCAGTACGACGGCCAGAGTGTCGAGTTTGAAATAAAATCCCAATAAAATAATAAGAATTCCGCTTAATTTAATAAATTCCAATTAATCACCTCGTTAAAGTGAATATTTATATGCATTTTGGGGTGGCCGAGCTGTTTATCATCTGGTTACTGCGATGGCAACAAAAAATCCCCAAAAAGGGATTCGATTGGTTTTCTATTGGGGGTTTTTGCCGGTTTATTGTTCGCTGGTAAATGGTGAGTCCTGCACCGTCCAGGCTATTTTTTGCCCCCTAATCAGTCATTCAGATTATTTTGGGGTGCCTGGCGACAATATTGGGCTGACAATATGATCGCTATTCTCTTCCGTTGGTGGGTGATGGGGATTGTTGCGCAATGTCTATCTGGCAACCGTCAGCGAATGGCTGGGTATGACTGTGGTTGTGCGGAGCTGGGGTGAGGAAAGTGAAAGGGAGAGGCGGAGAGAACCGGTGGCGACGGCATCGCCACCGGTGCTGTCTCAGGGGGTCTGCTTGACCCAAATCAGCTGGTCGGTGGCAAAGCCCAGCGACTTCGCTTTGGCGACCAGCGCATCCACTTTCGCCTTGGGCGGGTTGGGTGAGCGGGAGAGGATCCAGAGGTAGTCGTGGTTGTAGCTGGTCACCAGCGAGAGCTGGTAATCGGGGTCGAGGTCGATGACGTTGTAGCCGCCGTAGAAGGGGCCGAAGAAGCTCACCTTGAGCCGCGCCTCGTCCGGGTTGCCGACGAAGTAGGCCTTGCCCTCCGCCTCACGCCAGCTGCCATCGCTCTGCTTGCCGCGGTTGAGCACCTTGACGCCGCCGTCATCGCGCAGGCTGTAGGTGGCGCTCACCTGCTCCAGCCCCCGTTCGAAGCTGTGGTCGAGGCGGGCGATTTCGTACCAGGTGCCAAGATAACGATCGAGCTGGAAGCCGGTAACGGGGCGGATGCCATCGGCAATCCCGGTACAGGCCGTCAGCAGCAAAGCGGTGAACAGGCAAAGCAGTGAACGCATAAGTAATCCCTCTTTTGTTATCCCTCGATGATGCGCAGCTGGCCATCCCGAAAGCGGGAGGCCTGATCCGTCGGCGTGCTGCCGAAGAAGCGCTTGTACTCCCGACTGAACTGGGAGTTGCTCTCGTAACCGACTCTGGCCGCCGCGGTGCCCGCCTTGATGCCGTCGTGCAGCATCATCATCCGCGCCTTGTGCAGGCGAAACGACTTGATGTACTGCAGCGGCGAGGTAGCAGTGACCGCCTTGAAGTGGTGGTGAAAGGCGGAGACGCTCATGTTCACCTCCCGCGCCAGCTCCTCCATGGTGAGGTTGTCGGCATAACGGGACTCTATCATACGCAGCACCCGGGCGATCTGGCCCACATGGTTGTGGCGATTGGCGAGCGCCTGCAGCGCCGGGCCACCCCCCTCGGTGAGGGCGTGGAACAGCATCTCGCGCACCGTTTGCGGCCCCAGCACCCTGGCGTGCAGCGGGTTGTCCATCAGCTCGATCAGTCGCTCGGCAGCGCAGAACATGGTTTCCGACAGGGGGACCGAGTGGACGCCGCTCTTTTGCGGCGCGGGGGCGGGCAGGGCATCGCCCAGCTCCAGCAACAGCTCCTGCAGGATGACCAGATCGATCTCGATGGAGAAACCGATCAGGGGCTGCTCGGGGGAGGCGAAGCACTCGCACTCGCAGGGCAGCGGCAGGGTCATCAGCAGGTAGTGGTTGGGGTCGTAGCGAAATACCTGATCCGCCAGATAACCCACCTTGTGCCCCTGCAGGATCACTATCATCCGCGGTTGGTAGAGCACCGGGGTGCGGCCATGGTGTTCGGTGGTATAGATGAGGTTGACCTGTTTCACCGGTGATGGGGTGATGCCGGGGGCGGTGACGTGGCGGGTCAATCTGGTTGCGAGGTCGCTGTAACGGTTTTGCATGGGGGCTCTTTGATTCGACAGTTCCGGTTTTCGCTGCTTTGTAGAAATAGGCAAGAATAAAGCAGGATGTTGTCTTGATGGTAGGGTGGTTCTGGAGAAAAATGCAATCATGATTTCGCGGCCAGGCCGCCCTGACTATCAGAAGAAGGCAATGTCGATGAACAACTTTACTCTCCATACCCCGACCAAAATCCTGTTCGGCCAAGGGCAGATCGCCCAGCTGCGCGAGCAGCTTCCGAGCGATGCCCGCGTCATGATCACCTACGGTGGTGGCAGCGTGGTACGCAGCGGCTTGCTGGAGCAGATCCGTAACGAGCTGGTTGGCATGACCCTGTTTGAATTTGGCGGCATCGAACCGAACCCGGCCTACGAGACCCTGATGGGGGCCGTGGAGCTGGCCCGTGCCGAGCGGGTCGACTTCCTGCTCGCCGTTGGCGGTGGCTCCGTGCTCGATGGCACCAAGTTTATCGCCGCTGCCGCGCACTACGATCTGGCCAAGGATCCCTGGCACATTCTCGAGACCGTCGGCAGCGAAGTGCGTTCCGCCATCCCGCTTGGTTCCGTGCTGACCCTGCCGGCGACCGGTTCCGAAATGAACATGGGCGCCGTCATCACCCGTCGCAGCAGTGGCGACAAGGTGCATTTCTTCTCGCCGTTCGTGATGCCGCGCTTCGCCGTGCTGGATCCGGTGCTCACCTACACCCTGCCCGAGCGTCAGGTGGCGAACGGGGTAGTGGATGCTTTCGTCCATACCGTGGAGCAGTACCTCACCTATCCGGTCAATGCCAAGGTGCAGGATCGCTTCGCTGAAGGCTTGCTGCTGACCTTGATCGAAGAGGGCCCCAAGGCGCTGGCCGAACCGCACAACTATGAGGTGCGCGCCAACATAATGTGGAGTGCCACCATGGCGCTGAACGGTCTGATCGGTGCCGGTGTGCCGCAGGACTGGGCCACTCACATGTTGGGTCACGAACTGACCGCCCTGCATGGCCTCGACCACGCCCAGACTCTGGCGGTGGTGCTGCCTGCCCTGCTGCAGGCCAAGCGCAAACAGAAACATGCCAAGCTGCTGCAATACGCAGAGCGGGTGTGGGGTCTGAACAGCGGCAGCGAAGCGGAGCGCATCGATGATGCCATCGCCGCGACCCGCGACTTCTTCGAGCGGATGGGGGTCAAGACCCGACTGCGCGACTACGGTCTGAAAGATCTGGGTATCGACACCCTGATCGGCAAGCTGGGTGAGCACGGCATGACCCGTCTGGGCGAGCACAGCGATATCGATCTGGTGCAGAGCCAGCATATTTATGAAGCGGCCTGGTAAGGGCCGCCAATCGGTGCCAAACGGGCGAAACGATTGAATTGCTGGGGCCCTCTCCCGCCTTCTGGCGGCTGAGTGGCCCCGCTTTTGTTGGGAAAATGTTACTTTTCGGCGTTTCGCTGCGAGAAGTGAGACGAAAGCGGATTTCGTAAGAACAAAAAACGCTAAGATAGAGGGCCGGTAAAACATTTTTTTTGACTGGTTGGATCACTTTTTTCAGCCGTTTTTACTGGTATAAGCCTCTAATTTGGTTTGTTTTTTTTAATCGTAGCCAGGGATGGGCTGAATTCTGTACGAGTGCCGTCGGGACTGCGGTTGTAATAAAACTCCAAAATTTGATACTAATCACCTTCGCGCCTGAAAAGCGGGGGCCTGACCATGACAGGAGGTTGAGGTAAAGCCTACTGATTTTCATAACAAAGAGCCCTGGACCTGCACTTTGGTCATGTCTTGTTTCGTCAGAAGTGAGACACTGGGCAGCGATTGTTTATTAACCATCAGGGAATAGTCATGCAGATTGGAATACCGAGAGAGAGTCTCGCCGGTGAGACCCGGGTCGCAGCGACCCCGGCTACCGTCGAGCAGCTGAAAAAGCTCGGCTTCGAGGTCGCCATCGAGACCGGCGCAGGCCTGTCGGCCAGCTTCGATGATGCCGCCTTCGAGGCTGCCGGTGCCAGCGTGGTGCCGAATGTCTGGCAAGCCGACCTTATCTTCAAGGTCAATGCGCCGACCGATGCCGAGATCGCACAAATTAAAGATGGCGCCACTCTGGTGAGCTTCATCTGGCCTGCCCAGAACCCTGAGCTGGTCAAGAAGCTGTCCGAGCGCAACATCAATGTGATGGCGATGGATATGGTGCCGCGGATCTCCCGTGCCCAGTCCCTCGATGCCCTCTCTTCCATGGCCAACATCGGTGGCTATCGCGCCGTGGTTGAAGCTGCGCACCAGTTCGGTCGCTTCTTCACCGGTCAAATCACCGCAGCCGGTAAAGTGCCGCCTGCCAAGGTACTGGTGATCGGTGCCGGCGTAGCCGGTCTGGCCGCCATCGGTACGGCCGGTTCCCTCGGTGCCATCGTGCGTGCGTTCGATACCCGTCTGGAAGTGGCCGAGCAGATCGAATCCATGGGTGGGGAATTCCTCAAGCTGGACTTCGGTGGCGAAGACGGTGCATCCAGCGATGGTTACGCCAAAGTCATGTCCGATGAGTTCATCAAGGCCGAGATGGAGCTGTTCGCCCAGCAGGCCAAAGAGGTGGATATCATCATCACCACCGCCCTGATCCCGGGCAAGCCTGCTCCCAAGCTGATCACCAAAGAGATGGTCGACAGCATGAAGCCGGGCTCCGTCATCGTGGACATGGCCGCTCAGGCTGGCGGCAACTGTGAATACACAGTGCCTGGTGAACTGCATGTCACCGCCAACGGTGTCAAGGTGATCGGTTACACCGATCTGCCGGGCCGTCTGCCTGCCCAATCCTCCCAGCTCTACGGTACCAACCTGGTCAACCTGATGAAGCTGATGTGCAAGGAGAAGGACGGCAACGTTGCCATCGACTTCGAAGACGTGGTTCAGCGCAACATGACGGTGATCCAGGCCGGTGAAGTGACCTTCCCGCCGCCCGCCATCTCCGTCTCTGCCGCCCCGCAGAAACCGGCCGCCGCCAAACCGGCCGCCAAGAAGGAAGAGGCCAAGCCTTCCAACAAGAAGTTCGTGTTCGGTGCCCTCGGCATCGCCGCCTTCGGCTGGATCGCCTCCGTTGCCCCGGCAGCCTTCCTCTCCCACTTCACCGTATTCATCCTGGCCTGTGTGGTCGGTTACTACGTGGTGTGGAACGTCTCTCACGCCCTGCACACGCCGCTGATGTCGGTCACCAATGCCATCTCCGGCATTATCGTGGTCGGTGCCCTGCTGCAGATCGGGCAAGGGTCGACCCTGGTCACCGCGCTGGCGTTCATCGCCGTGCTGATTGCCAGTATCAACATCTTCGGCGGTTTCACCGTCACTCAGCGCATGCTGAAGATGTTCCGTAAGGATTAAGGGGGTTTAACGTGTCTCAAGGACTGGTAACAGCATCCTATATCGTTGCCGCCGTGCTCTTCATCCTCAGTCTCGCGGGACTGTCGAAGCAAGAAACGGCCAAGCATGGCAACCTGTTCGGTATCGCGGGTATGGCTATCGCCCTGCTCGCCACCGTATTCAACCCGGAGACCAGTGGCGTTCACTGGATCATTCTGGCCATGGTGATCGGCGGTGCCATCGGCGTGCGTCTGGCGCTCAAGGTCGAAATGACCGAGATGCCCGAGCTGGTGGCCGTGCTGCACAGCTTCGTGGGTATGGCGGCAGTGCTGGTAGGCTTCAACAGCTTCATCGATCTGCACCCCTCTGCACCTGCTGAGGTGGTCGTCTCCGTCGGTTCCAATCTGGATGCCACCCTGGCAGCCGCCCGTGCGGCGTTCGAGCAGGCCAACAGCGTTGCTCAGGTCGAGCACCTGACCGGCGCCATGCTGAACATCCATCTGGTCGAGATCTTCCTGGGCGTCTTCATCGGTGCCGTAACCTTTACCGGTTCCGTGGTTGCCTTCGGCAAACTGCGCGGTCTGATCTCCTCCAAGCCGCTGATGCTGCCGCACCGCCACAAGCTGAACCTGCTGGCCGTGGTCGCCTCTTTGGCCCTGATGGTCTACTTCGTCAACGCCGGTGGCTCCACCTTCGCTCTGCTGGTGATGACCCTGATCGCCTTCGCCTTCGGCTGGCATCTGGTTGCCTCCATCGGTGGTGCCGACATGCCGGTCGTGGTCTCCATGCTGAACTCCTACTCCGGTTGGGCAGCAGCAGCGGCGGGCTTCATGCTCTCCAATGACCTGCTGATCGTCACCGGTGCGCTGGTGGGTTCCTCCGGTGCCATCCTCTCTTACATCATGTGCAAGGCGATGAACCGCTCCTTCATCTCCGTGATCGCCGGTGGCTTCGGCTCCGATGGCGTGGCCTCCACGGCTGATCAGGAGATGGGCGAATACCGCGAAACCAGCGCCGAGGAAGTGGCTGACCTGCTGAAGAACTCCAGCTCCGTCATCATCACCCCGGGCTACGGTATGGCGGTGGCACAGGCTCAGTATCCGGTTGCCGAGATCACCCAGAAGCTGCGTGACCGCGGCGTCAAGGTGCGCTTCGGTATCCACCCGGTCGCCGGTCGTCTGCCTGGCCACATGAACGTGCTGCTGGCGGAAGCGAAAGTCCCGTATGACATCGTGCTGGAAATGGACGAGATCAACGAGGACTTCGCCGATACCGACACCGTGCTGGTGATCGGTGCCAACGACACCGTCAACCCGGCCGCGATGGAAGATCCGGGCAGCCCGATCGCCGGTATGCCGGTGCTGGAAGTGTGGAAAGCGCAGAATGTCATCGGCTTCAAGCGCTCCATGAACACTGGCTACGCCGGTGTCCAGAACCCGCTGTTCTTCAAGGAAAATACCCAGATGCTGTTTGGCGATGCCAAGGCCAGCGTCGAGGCAATCCTGAAAGCACTGTAAGTGCCATTCAGAGAGTGGATATCAAGGAGGCTTCGGCCTCCTTTTTTATTGCCCATCCCTTGTATATCCTCAATCCATACGGACCATGAGGGATCTCCATGATGTGGTGTCAGGGTTGGCGAAGGATCGGGTGGTACGGCTGGCTGCTGGCATCTCTTCTCGTCGGTGGCATGGCTATGGCTCATGACAAGCCGACCCTGACCATATTGACAGAACTGTGGCCCCCCTATGTGATGCACAGCGACAAGGGGGAGCTGGTGGGCGCAGATCTCGAGCTGGCTCGCACCGTGCTGCAGCAGCTCGGCTATCGCACCGAGGTGAAGGTGCTGCCATGGAAGCGGGTGTTGCAACAGGCCCGCCTCGGGCAGGGGGATGCGGTACTCGACGTCTTCTATAACAAGGATCGCCAAGAGTGGCTCCACTATCCCGAAGAGCCGCTCTCTCGTAGTGGCGAAGTGCTCTTCTATCCGGTGGATCGTCCGGTGAAATTCGAGCAATTATCCGACCTCAAGGGGTTGCGGATCGGCATTCAGGCCGACTATGCCTACAGCCCCGATTTTCTGGCCGATGAAGGGGTGATCAGGGTCGCCATGACGGGCGATGGCAAGATGGTCAAGCAGTTGCATCTGATGATGGCCGGCCGACTGGATGGTGTCGTGCTCAATGAACAAGTTGGTCGTTATCTGCTGCGTACCCAGGGGCTGCAGGATCAGGTGTTCAATGGTCGCCGCCTGCTGACCGACGATAACCGCAACTTTCTCGGATTTACCCACAAGCCCGGCCATGACCAGTTGGCGAGGCGCTTCTCGGCCGCCTTGAAACAGTTCAAGCAGACCCCGGCCTACCAGCAGCTGCTGGCCCGCTATCATCTCTAGGTGACTCCATCGTCTGTGCGTTGCATCACAAATTGTCGCGCTTTGTTAAAAGACGGGCATAATGGCGCTAAAAAAGCGATGTTGCGCAACTTAATTTGATTTTATTGATATTAGAATCAAATTAAGTTGATTTGCATGGGGCAGTCATCAGACGGCCACCTCTCTCGCGACGCCTTGGCGACGCGCTCCTGCTTGATGTTGATCCCGTGTCACCCTTTTTTGCCATGCTGTTGCCTGTGGCGATGACAGGCATTGCGCCACCAAGATGAGAATGCACAGATGAAACCACAATGGACCGACTTTATTACCCTGCTCAAGCGTGAAGTGGTGCCGGCCCTGGGCTGTACCGAGCCGATGTCGGTGGCGCTGGCGGCGGCCAACTGCCGCAAGCTGCTGGGGGAGACTCCGACCCGCATCAGCGTCTGGGTCAGTGGCAATCTGTTCAAGAACGGCATGGGGGTCGGAGTGCCGGGCACCGGCATGATCGGTCTTCCGGTGGCCGCTGCGGTCGGCATCACCGGCGGCAACCCGGATGCCGGGCTGGAGGTGCTCAAGACCCTTACACCAGAACAGGTGGAAGCGGCCAAGACGTTGCTGCCGGTCATCAAGGTGGATGTGAAGGATGTGCCGGACGTGCTCTATGCCGAGGTGCTGGCCGAAGTTGAAGGGCACAGTGCCCGGGTGGTGATCTGTACCGACCACACTCGCATCATCCTGATGGAGAAGGATGGCGAGGTGCTGATGGCGCAGGCCAGCGCTCCCGGCGTGCAGATCCAGCCGGCCAAATCCGCCAAACCGGCCATGACCCTGCGGGAGATCGTCGATTTTGCATTGGAAGTGCCGCTGGCGGAGATCGACTTTATCCGCGAGGCCGCCACCATGAATCAGGCGCTGGCGGACGAAGGGTTGCAGGGTTACGGCCTGAAGATTGGCAAGATCCTCACCGAGCAGGTGGAGCGCAAGCTGCTCTCCGACGATCTGATGACCCTGGCGATGCGCCTCTCCTCCGCCGCCTCCGATGCACGGATGGATGGCGCCATGCTGCCCGCCATGTCCAACTCCGGTTCTGGCAATCAGGGCATTGCCGCCACCATGCCGGTGGTCGCGGCCGCCCGCTTCCTCAAGGCGAGCGACGAGCAGCTGACCCGGGCGCTGGTGATGAGCCATCTGGTGGCCATCTACATCAAGACCTATCAGAACAAGCTGTCGGCCCTCTGCGCCGCCAGTACCGCCGCCATGGGTGCCGGTGCCGCCATTACCTGGCTGCTGGGCGGCCAGTATCAGCAGATCAGCCACTGCATCAACAACATGATTGGCGATGTCTCCGGCATCATCTGCGACGGCGCGGGCAGCGCCTGCTCCATGAAGGTCTCCACTTCCACCTCGGCGGCGGTAAAGTCTTCGCTGATGGCCATCAACAACCTGCATGTCCCCCAGAGCGAGGGGATCGTTTCCGATGATGTGGACCAGACCATCGCCAATCTGGGCCGCCTCTCCAAAGAGGGGATGCTGGATACCGACATTGAAATCATCAACATCATGCGAGCGAAACAGCAGAAGCAGTGAATCTGTGACAAGGGGGCGATAGACCCCCTTGTTCTTGTCACGACGGCGCAGACCGTCTGACACGGTTGCCAGGGCAAGCATGGCGCTTGCTCTTGTTTCTCGGGCCCAAGCCCGCTTTTTGGGGAGTCATACCATGACATTTAGCGTTATCGGCAATCTGGCCATCGCCGCCATCTTGCTGTTCTTTCTCTACCGGTTACAGGAAAAACATGTGAGCTTCACCCGCCGGGTATTTGCCGGTCTGGGGCTCGGTATTCTGTTCGGCGCCGCGTTGCAACTGCTTTACGGTGCAGGTTCGCCCGTCATTGTTCAGACCATCGACTATCTGGATATCGTGGGTAGCGGCTATGTGAAGCTGCTGCAGATGATCATCATCCCGCTCATCATGGTCTCCATCATCAGCGCTATCTTGAAGCTCAATGGCGGCACCGCGCTGGGCAAGATCAGTGCCATGACCATAGGCGTGCTGATCTTCACCACCGCCATCGCCGCCGGGGCAGGCATCCTGATGTCCAACCTGTTTGGCCTGACCGCTGAAGGGCTCACCTCCGGTGCCGCCGAGAGCGCCCGTGGCGCTGCGCTGCAGACCACCCTCGGTAGCGTCGAGAGCATGTCGTTCGCCAAGATGATGCTGGAGTTCATTCCGGCCAACCCCTTCCTCGACATGACCGGGGCGCGCAAGACCTCCACCATCGCCGTGGTGATCTTCTCCATCTTCATCGGCCTTTCCGCTACCGGCATCGCCCGCAAGAAGCCGGAGATCTTCGCCAGCTTCAGCCACTTCGTGGCCGTGGCTCATGCCATCGTGATGCGGATGGTGACTCTGGTGCTGCGCCTGACCCCGTTTGGCGTACTGGCGCTGATGACCAAGGTGGTCTCCGGCTCCAACTATGCGGATATTCTCAACCTGCTCAGCTTTGTGATGGCCTCTTACGGCGCCATCGCCATCATGTTTGTCGTGCACCTGCTGCTGGTGAGCATGGTCGGCATCAACCCGCTGCGCTTCCTCAAGAAGATCACTCCGGTGCTGGCGTTTGCCTTCACCTCGCGCACCAGTGCGGGATCCATCCCGATGAACGTGCAAACCCAGACCAAGTCGCTGGGTATTCCTGAGGGGATCGCCAACTTCGCCGCCTCCTTCGGTTCCACCATCGGCCAGAACGGCTGTGCCGGTATCTATCCGGCCATGCTGGCCGTGATGATTGCCCCGACCGTCGGGGTCAACCCGATGGATCCCGGCTTTATCATGACCCTGATCGCCATCATCACCGTCAGCTCCTTCGGGGTGGCCGGGATTGGCGGCGGTGCTACCTTTGCCGCGCTGATCGTGCTCTCCGCGCTGGACTTCCCGGTGGCGCTGGCCGGGCTGCTCATCTCCATCGAGCCGCTGATCGACATGGGTCGTACCGCGCTCAACGTCTCCGGCTCCATCACCGCAGGGACGGTGACCAGCCGCCTGCTGGGGGAGACTGACATGCATGTGTTCAACAGCGATCACGAAGTGAGTCTGGACGGCGAAGAGTCCACCGTCTGATTTGCTATCGGTTGATCTGGACGTGGGAAGGGGCGACTCTTTCCCGTCATAGACCGCAGGGAGGGCATGCCCTCCCTGCGCCATTGAGAGGAAAAACTATGAGAATTCTGATCATCGGTGGCGAAGCCGCCGGTATGAGCGCGGCCGCCAAGGCACGCCGTCTGGCCAAAGAGGCCGACATCGTGGTGTATGAGGCCTCCGAGGTGATCTCTTTCGGTGCCTGCGGCCTGCCTTACTTCGTCGGTGACGAGTTTCAGGAGCCCGGTTACATGGCCGAGTTCACCCCCGAGCAGTTCGCCGCCAAGGGGATCGAGGTCAAGATTGGCCATCGGGTGCTGAGCGTTGACGCAACTGCCCAGACCTTGGTGGTGGAGCATAACGGCGACACCTTCACCGATCGCTACGACCGGCTGATGATCGCCACCGGTGCCCGTGAAGTGATGCCCCCCATCCCCGGTTTGCAGCAGCAAGGGGTATTCGGTCTGCGCCGGATGGCCGATGGGTTGGCATTGAAGGCGGCGGTGCAAGACAAGAACAATCGCCGCGCCGTGGTGATCGGCTCCGGCTTTATCGGGCTGGAAGTGGTCGAGGCGCTGGTCCATCAGGGTAAAGAGGTGCGTCTCATCGAACTGGCGGATCGAGTCATCCCCGATGCGTTTGATGGCGAGATCACCCAGCACATCGAAACAGAACTGCGCGAGCAGGGGGTATCTCTCCATCTGGGTGAGCGAGTTGAAGCACTGCTGGGGGATGGTCGGGTGACCGGCGTGCGCACCAGCCAGGGCGAGTACGAGGCCGATATCGTGGTGGTCTGCACCGGGGTGAAGCCCAACACCGAGTTTCTGGCTAATACCGGCATCGAGCGGCTCGGCAATGGTGCCATCAAGGTGGACCGTCAGGGGCGCAGCTCGCTGGCCAACGTCTGGTCGGCCGGCGACTGTGCCAGCGTCTGGCACAGCGTAAAGCAGCAGCAGGTCTATGTACCGCTCGCCACCATCGCCAACAAGCTGGGGCGCATGGTGGGTGAGAACCTGGCCGGGGCCGAGCAGGAGTTCCCGGGTACCCTCGGTTCTGCGGCGCTCAAGGTGTTGGGGCTGGAGGCGGGCCGTACCGGCCTCTCCGAGCAGGAAGCCAAGGCGATGGGCATCGACTATCGCACCGTGGTGATCAAGGACAAGTGCCACACCAACTACTGCCCGGGTCAGTCCGACATTCACGTCAAGCTGGTCTACGAGGCGGGCAGCAAGCGGCTGCTGGGCGGCCAGATCCTCGGTCGCAAGGGGGCGGTACACCGCATTGACGCGCTGGCGGTGGCCATCACCATGGGGGTGACCACCGAGCAGCTCGGCATGCTGGACTTTGCCTACGCGCCGCCCTTCTCCCGCACTTGGGATGCCCTGAACGTGGCGGGCAACGTCGCGAAGTAACAGGCGCTGGTCAGGCGGAAAATGAGAAGAGGCGGCACAGGGGGCCGCCTCTTCTTTTTGTTTAAAGCTGCCTCAGGGATTGGCAGGGGGATCTTGCCGCTCCGGCTTGCCTGTCGCCGGTTTGCTGCCGACCAGCACGGCGCCGAAGAAGATAAGCGCAACACCTGCCGCCTTGCTTGCCACCAGCGGTTCGGCAAAGACCGGCATGCTCACCGCCAGCAGATAGACCAGCCCGTAACTGGTGCTGAGCAGTGGGTAGGCGATATTGAGCGGTGTGGAGTGCAGCGCGGCCAGCCAGCAGAGCAGCGATAGCCCGTAGCAGAGGATGCCGATGACGATGGTGAGGAGTGGCAGGGGGTGAGCCAGCATCACGGCGGGATCGGCCTGCCATGCAGGGAGGCTGATCGCTCCCCACTTCATGCAGAGCTGCGCCACCGTCACCAGCACTATGCTGCCTAACACGTAGAGATAGCCCTTCATCGCAGGCCTCCCAGCAGCAGGGCGCCGACGATGATGGTGGCAGCCCCCAGCCAGTTGTGGCTGCTCACCGGCTCGTGGAAAAAGAGGCGTGAGCCGAGCAGCACCAGCACCAGATTAATGCTGAGCATGGGGTAGGCCATGCTCAGCGGCAGTCGTTGCAACAGATAAATCCAGAGCAGCATGCCACTGCCAAGTGCTGCCACGCTGGCAACAAGCCAGGGGGAACGCAGCTTTTGCAGGTGGTTACAGGGGTTACGCTGCCAGCAGATAACGGCCTGCTTTTGCAGCATCTGGCCGCTGCTGGTCAGCAGGCACACCAGTAATAGCAGCACTATATCCATCAGCGTACTCCATGGTAGATGAGCAGGGTCAGCCGGTGGCTGACGAGGGTCTCGTCGGCAGGGGGCAGAGGGCCGGTCTCTCCGTCGTGATCGGTCTTCATCAGCAGGGCAACTTGCCCCTTCTCGCGCGCTTGTGCCAACCATCTCGGGAACTCTGCACGGGCAACATAGCGGCCCTTGGCATCCGGATAGCCCAGGCCGTAAGCTAGCTCTCCTTTGTCGTCGAACAGCATGATCTCGCCGCGCCGGGTGCTCCGGGCGAGAGCGGATGCCAGTCCCGGATCGCTGGCCAGCAGAGTCTCTGAACCCTGCAGCACGGCCTGATTGGTCTCGATGAAACGCTCTGGCAGCTTTGAGTCGATCAGTGATTGCGGCAGCGCCCAGGGCAGGCCGATGGCCAGTATCATGGGGCAGAGCGCGCTCAGGACCCAGCGGCGACTGACCGCCTGCAACTGGATGAGTCCGAGCAGGGACCAGCCGATAAAGATGGCCATGGCCACCGACAGTGCCCCGTGATCCTCTTCACCGTAGATGGCTTGGTCGCGGGATAAAGCCAGCACGGTCAGCACTACCAGTCCGATGAGGCCGAACAGGCCGTTCAGCCAGGCGTTGAGTTTGAAGGCCCGCTCTTTACCTTCCTTGATTTTGTCCACGGCGCTGGTGGCCATCAGCATGGCCAGCGGGGCGAAACAGGGCAGGATATAGGTGAGCAGCTTGCCTTTGGCAATGCTGAAGAAGAGCAGCGGCAACACCACCCAGGCCAACAGATAGAGGGTTTCCGGGCTGTTCTTGCGCGCTTGCCATCCTTGCTTCAGTGCCCCCGGCAGCAGGCCGAGCCAGGGCAGGGTGCCGAGCAGCCCCATCGGCAGGTAGTACCAGAATGGCGCCTTGTGCTGCGCATCTTCCGAGGCGAAGCGCTGGATGTGCTCAATCCAGAAGAAGTAGTGCCAGTAGTCCGGCTCGCGCAGGTGTACGGCGATGGCCCAGGGGGCGACCAGCAGAGCCGCGCTAAGGATGGCCAGCGGCCCGAAACATACCAGCTCGCGCAGACGGCGCTGATAGATGGCGTAGGGCATGATGGCTACCACGGGTACCGCCAGTGCGATAAAGCCTTTGGTGAGAAAGCCCATGCCGCAGGCGAGGCCGAACAGCAGATAGCCTGCCACTCTGCGACCGGGCGGCCCTTCTTGCCGGATGAGGTAGAAGCTCACCATGGCGGCATTGAGCCAGAGGGTGACCATGGCATCCAGCACGCTGTAGGTGCCGATGCCGTAGACGATCAGGGTCGAGAGATAGATCAGGCTGGCGAACCACGCTGTACGCCGGCACTGCCACAGCTGCAGAGCGAACCAGAAGATCAGCAGGGCGCTCAGGCCGGTGGCTGCGGCCGAGGCGAAGCGGACCGCAAAGTTGCTCTCGCCAAACAGCAGCTGGCTGAGGCTGTTGAACCAGAAACCGGCGATGGGTTTCTCGAAGTAGCGCAGGCCAAGGAAGTGGGGCACCACCCAGTCACCCGTGGTGATCATCTCCCGGCTGATCTCGGCGTAACGGTTTTCGTCCGGGCTCCACAGCATCCGCTGGTTGAGTGGCAGCAGGTAAAAGGCGAGGAAGAAAAGGGGCAGGGCCCATCGGGTCATCTTCATGAGATTCTCTGTTGCAATCTGGCGAGCGGGTTCATGGCGTCATCTTGCAACCGAGCCACCCTTCGCGTCCTGGCAGGGAGCCGCGCAGCAGATGGCTGGTCGGCAAGAGGGCTGGGTCGGGGGGAAGCAGGTTGCCAAGGGGGATGAAGTGGATGCCGCGCGACCTGGCTTCATCGAGCAGGAGATCGAACTGCTCGGCCATGACGATCCCCTCCACCTCGGCGTGGATGGTGTAGACATGGGGGCCCGGTTGCGGTGCCGCAGTCAGCTGCTCCAGCAGGAAGTGGTTGAAGCGCTCGGCCGTCACCTGGCTGCCAATCACCTCGTCAAAGGTGGGCAGGTTGACCGGGATCTGCGGGGTGCCGGGCCGACCATCCTCCAGAATGGGACGGAACAGGCCGCAGCCACGGCAGTCACTGTTGTAACGAAAGCCGAACTGCTCCTTGGCCTGGGTGGTGAGGGGATCGGCTCGCCAGCCGGCGGCGGCGGAGCAATCCACTTCGCGCCCCAGGATCTCGCTCAGGGCATCGACTCCGAGCCGGGTCTGGCGGATCAGTTCGGCTTCGTCCCAGCGACCGGTATTGGCCTGCCAGCCGTGGTGATCCCAGGCATGCAGCCCCACCTCATGGTGCGCCTTATCGGTGTCGCGCATCAGGGAACCCAGCTCTCTGCCGATGGACTTGCCGGGCCAGGCGGTGCCAGCCAGCAGGATATCGAGCCCATAGAGGGATGCGGCGTTGGAACGCAGCATCTTGAGCAGGAAGCGGGGTTTTAGCAGGCGCCACAGGTGGCGCCCCATGTTGTCCGGACCGACCGAGAAGAAGAAACTCCCCTTCACCTGATGCTTGTCGAGCAGTTGCAGCAGGCGGGGAACCCCGTCACGGGTTCCCCTGAAGGTATCGACGTCGATCCGCAGACCCACTTCAGTCATGCTCGACTCCCGTCGTGACCGCCCCCTGCAGGAAGAAGTCCAGCGTCTTGCCGATGGTCTCTTCCATCTCGATGGTCGGTTCCCAGTCGATCAGCTTGCGGGCATTACGGATGCTCGGGCGGCGGTGGGAGACATCCTGATAGCCGTCGCCGTAGAAGGACTTGCTCTCCACCAGATTGAAGCCGGCAAATGGCGGGAAGTGGTGGCGCAACGGGTGGGCCTCGAACTTGGCGAGCAGCACCTCGGCCATCTCGCGAATGCTCGCCTCGTTATCCGGGTTGCCGATGTTGATGATCTGGCCGTTGCAGCGATTGCCCCTGTTTTCGACGATGCGAAACAGGGCTTCAATGCCATCCTCGATATCGGTGAAGCAGCGTTTCTGGGCGCCGCCATCCACCAGCTGGATCGGGGTGCCGTCCACCAGATTGAGGATCAGTTGGGTGATGGCGCGGGAACTGCCGATGCGGGCAGAGTCCAGGCTGTCGAGGCGTGGGCCCATCCAGTTGAAGGGACGGAACAGTGTGAAGTTGAGCCCCTCTTTTTTGCCGTAGGCCCAGATCACCCTATCCAGCAGCTGCTTGGAGACCGAGTAGATCCAGCGCTGCTTGTTGATGGGGCCGACGATGAGGCGGGATTCATCTTCGTCGAAGCTGTGGTCGTCGCACATCCCGTACACCTCGGAGGTGGAGGGGAAGATGATGCGCTTGTGGTACTTGACGCAGTAGCGGACGATCTTGAGGTTCTCTTCAAAGTCGAGTTCGAACACCCGCAGCGGGTTGCGGGTGTACTCGATGGGGGTGGCGATGGCCACCAGCGGCAGGATCACGTCGCACTTCTTGATGTGGTACTCGATCCACTCGGTGTGGATGCTGATGTCCCCCTCCACGAAGTGGAAGTGGGGGTGGCCGATGAAGCGTTCCACTGCGCTGGAGCCAATATCGAGGCCATAGACCTCGTAGCCGCCATCCTTGAGCAGACGCTCGGTGAGGTGGTTGCCGATAAAGCCGTTGACGCCGAGGATCAACACCCGGGTCAGCCGTGCCTTGCGCATGGCCTTGCTCGCCTTGTCGCCGATCTTCATCCCTTCCATCAGCCCCAGCTCGCGGGCAAGTTGGGCGCCGCGTACATAGAGCCCTCCTTCGGCCTGGCCTGTCAGGATCTCCAGCACCCCTTCACCACAGGCCACCTGCAGCGGGTCGTGGGAGAGAATGGTGCCCGGCTGCTGGTCGCTCTGGATCGCCAGCGGCTTTGCCTGCCAGACCGTCAGCTTGCGATCACCGGCGAAGCTGAAGGCCCCCGGGTAGGGCTGGGTAACGGCACGTACCAGGTTATAGAGATCCCTGGCGGGCTTATCCCAGCGCAGCTTGCCATCGGCCGGGGTGCGGCGACCATAGTAGCTTGCCTTGCTCTCGTCCTGCGGGGTGAAGGTGGCGTCACCGCGCTTGAGTTTGACCAGCTCCCCTTCCAGCAGGGCGTGGGCTGCCTGGCGCATCTTGCCATGCAGGGTCAGTGCGGTGTCATCGTGGGCAATGGTTACTGCCTGTTGGGCAAGGATATCGCCGGCATCGGCACGGGCTGTCATCCGGTGCAGGGTCATGCCGGTTTCGCGCTCGCCGTTGACCAGACACCAGTTGATGGGCGCCCGGCCACGATAGGCAGGCAGCAGGGATCCATGCAGATTGAAGGCCCCGACGGTCGGGATATCGAGGAGTTCCTGCTTGAGCAGGTTGCGGTAGTAGAAGGAGAAGATGGCCTCGGGCGCCAGTTCGCGGATACGCTCGACCCAGAGCGGGTGGTTCACGTCTTCGGGAGAGTAGACCGGCAGGTCATGTTCGGCGCAGAGCTGGGCCACCGAACCGAAGAAGCGGTTCTCGCCCGGATCATCGGCGTGGGTGAAGACCGCCTGGATCTGATAACCGGCCTGAAGCAGGGACTCGATACCGGTGCAGCCGATATCGTGATAGGCAAAGACAACAACGTTCATGATTGAGTTTCCTGTTGCGAAGCATCCGGTGTGGAGCGAACGACTTGGTGAATGAAGTAGCGGGGACGGGCGCGCACATCGGTATACATGCGGCCTATGTACTCACCCAGCAGCCCCATCCCGATCAGCTGTACGCCGACAAAGGTGAAGAGAATGGCAAACAGGGTGAAGACGCCATCTGCTGCCCAGTCGGCGCCCAGTAACAGACGCAGCAGCAGCAGCAGGATCGAGAAGGTGAAGCCGATCCCCGCCACCAGGCTGCCAACGATGCTGAGCAGGCGCAGCGGGGCCGTGGTCATGCAGGTGACCAGGTCGTACATCAGGTTGATAAGGTGCATCAGGCCATATTTGGATTCGCCGTGGGCCCGCTCGGCGTGGCCCACCTCCAGCTCGGTGGTGCGGCGGGCAAAGCTGTTGGCCAGGATGGGGATGAAGGTGCTGCGCTCCTGACAGCAGAGCATGGCGTCGATGATGTGGCGGCGATAGGCACGCAGCATGCAGCCGTAGTCGCTCATCTGGACGCCGGTGGCCCGCTGTACCGACTTGTTGATAAAGCGTGAGGCTGTCTTGCGAAACCATGAATCCTGCCGGTTGCGGCGGATGGTGCCGACCACGTCATACCCTTCCATAGCGGTGGCGACCAGCCGCGGGATCTCTTCCGGCGGGTTCTGCAGATCGGCATCCAGGGTGATCACCAGATCCCCTGTTGCCGTCTCGAAGCCGGCCATGATGGCGGCATGCTGGCCATAGTTGCGGTTGAGCAGCACGGCGACCAGCTTGCTCCCTTCGCGATTGGCGGCTTCGCTGATGATGGTGGCGGATCGGTCGTTGCTGCCGTCGTCGATCAGGATCACTTCGTAATCCTGGCTCAGCTGCTCGCAGGTGTCGGTCACCCGTTGCAGCAGTTCCGGCAGGCTCGCCTCCTCGTTGTAGACGGGGATGATGACTGAGACCCGTTTGATGTCGTTATGGTTCACGTATTGTTACTCCAGTATGTCGGTCAGGGCTGCCACAACCCGATCCACGTCGGAGAGCGTCATGTCGGGGAAGAGGGGCAGGGTGCAGAGCCGTGACGAGTTCCACTCTGTGTTGGGTAGCGAAAGATCCGGATAGCGCTCCCGGTAGTACTTCTGGGTGTGGGCGGCGCGAAAATGCAGGCCACTGCCGATGCCTCGCTCCTGCAGCGCCTGCATCAGCTGATCGCGATCGAGGCCGCACTGCTCGGGGTCGACCCGCACCATGAAGAGGTGCCAGGCATGCAGATGGGGGTAGGTGGGGATGGCCAGCGGTGCCAGCGGCAGGTTGGCCAGACGTTCATGGTAGCGAGACACCAGTTCGACCCGCTTGGCATTGAGCTCGGGCAGGCGGGCCAGCTGCACCAGGGCGATGGCGGCGTTGATGTCGGCCAGGTTGTATTTGAAGCCCGGCATGATCACCTCCGCCTGCGGCTTGCGTCCCTGCGTCATGCGGTCGAAGGCATCGACTCCCAGGCCGTGAAATTTCAGCATGCGAGCCTTGTCGGCCAGCGCCTGGTCATCGGTCACCAGCATTCCTCCCTCGGCACAGGTAAGATTTTTGATGGCGTGGAAAGAGAAGATGGCGGTGCCGGTTTCCCCGACCCAGCGCGCGCGATAGCGGGTGCCGACTGCATGGGCGGCATCTTCGATGACTGGAATATCGTGCTGGCGACCCAGGGCGAGGATGGGGTCGAGGTCGACCGGTGCCCCTGCGTAGTGGACCGGGATGATGGCCCGGGTGTTGGGGGTGATGAGCGGCGCTATCTGGTCGGCGCTGACCATCAGAGTATCCCTGTCCACATCGACAAAGACCGGGGTGGCCCCCAGCAGGGTGATGATGTTGATGGTGGAGACCCAGGTCTGGGAGGGCGTGATCACCTCGTCACCCGGGCCAATCCCCAGCGCCATCAGGGTGACATGCATGCCCGCGGTCGCGGAGCAAAGCGCGACCGCATGCTGGCAGCCAAAGGTCTCGCAGAAACGCTGCTCCAGCTCATGATTTTTCGGGCCCGTGGTGATCCATCCCGATTGCAACACCTCGCTGACGGCACGGATCTCGGCCTCGCCCATGGCAGGCTTTGAGAATGGCAGAAAGTCTTTCATACGACTCCGGTCTTAATGTCGCAAAAAATAAAATGACGATGAAAATCTGCATTGCTGATTTTCACTGGAAATATGCCTGGGGAAAGTGTCGAGATTGCTCGATATATTTTGAAAGTAGCTGAATAACGAGTTTTTATTCAAGCGCACAGCAACACTTGGTAACAATTACTGCCGTTTTGATGGCGTGGCTTAATATGGAAATATCTCGTAACAAAAAATCGCTTGGCTTTATTTTAGGTTGGTGTTTAGCCACTTTTTTGACTGTCGCCATCTAAATCATCTGCTATTGATCAATAGGTTGGGTGTCATTCAGAATTGACATTGCTTGTTACAAATTGCCCGTAGTGCAATTGAGTAAAGGATGTAAAGTTTCCATCATTACGCATTATGGAAAAATCGTTATGAATATCACAGTGTTTGGCAGTGGCTATGTCGGACTGGTACAGGCAATTGTATTGGCAGATGTAGGGCACCAGGTTGTTTGTATCGATCTCGATGCAGATAAAATAAATAGATTATCCCATGGCGAATTACCAATATATGAGCCGGGACTGGATGTGTTATTACACCAGACATTGCAAAATGGCTCGCTGACATTCACCACGGATATTCCCATGGCGGTTACCCATGGTGACGTGCAATTTATCGCCGTCGGTACGCCCCCTGATGAGGATGGTTCGGCCGATCTGAGCGCCGTCAGGGCGGTGGCGAGATCGATTGCCCAGCATCGTGCAGATGAGGTGATCATCGTCAACAAATCCACCGTGCCGGTTGGTACGGCAGACAAGGTGTTTTACTGGGTCAGGGAGCAGCAGGCCGAACTTGGCAAGCAGTTTGAATTCGATGTGGTCTCCAATCCGGAATTTCTGAAAGAGGGGGCGGCCGTCAGGGATTGCCAGCGCCCGGATCGCATTGTTATCGGCACCGGCAAGGAGCGTTCCAGAGCCGTGATGCGCGAGTTGTATGAGCCATTTAATCGCAATCACGACCGCATTCTGTTTATGGATGTTCGCAGTGCCGAGCTGACCAAATACGCCGCCAACTGCATGCTGGCCACCAAGATCAGCTTTATCAACGAGATGGCCGGGCTGGCCGAGCGGGTCGGTGCCGATATCGAACTGGTGCGGCAGGGGATTGGTGCCGACCAGCGCATCGGCTACCAGTTTATCTATCCCGGTTGTGGTTATGGCGGATCCTGTTTCCCCAAGGATGTGAGGGCATTTCTGGCGACTGCAGCGGCCCTCGACTACGACACGCCGCTTATTCGTGCGGTGGAGCGGGTCAACGAGCGGCAGAAGTTCAAGCTCTTCGACACCCTGGCCTGCCACTTTCACGAGCGAGGCGAGTCGCTGGCGGGCAAGACCATCGCCATCTGGGGACTCGCCTTCAAGCCCAATACGGATGACATGCGCGAAGCGCCGAGCCGGGTGTTGATGGAGGCGCTCTGGCAGGAGGGGGCCCGGGTGCAGGCCTTCGATCCGGTGGCGATGAAGGAGGCACAGCGTATCTATGGTTGCCAGCCCGAGCTGTCGCTGATGGGGACCAGGGAGGCAGCGCTGGCGGGGGCGGATGCGTTGGTCATCTGTACCGAGTGGAACGAGTTCAAGGCGCCCGATTTTGCCCAGATCAGGAAGATGCTGGCGCACCCCCTCATCGTCGATGGTCGCAATCTCTACGATCCGCTCAAGATGAAGGGGCTGGGCTTTTCCTACTATGCCATCGGGCGTGGGGAGACCATTACAGAAGGTATGAGCCATGCAGAGTGCTGATATTTCGGAGCGCACGCTCTGCTGGATGTTGCTGCTGGTTACGCTGGTGCTGCTGTCTGGCCAGTTTGACCATCAGCTCTGGACCCCTGACGAGCCGCGTGAGGCAGCCATTGCACTCGAGATGTACCGCAATGGCGATTGGGTGGTACCGACCCTTGGCGGGCACAGCTTTATCGAGAAGCCGCCGCTCTTCTATATGGCCGCTCTGCCGTTTCTTGATGGGTTTGAATCCTGGCTGGGGGTGACCAATAGCCTGCGGTTGGCGGGCGTGGTCTGGGCGGCGGGTATGCTGCTCTTTACCGGCCTGCTGGCCTATCGCCTGCTTGGCAATAGATCGGCCGCGATCTGGTCGGTGATCGCACTGGGCACCATGGAAGGATTTATCATCAACACGCACTGGATTAGAACGGACAGTGCGCTTGCCTTCTTTGTCATATTTACCCTTTGGGCATTTTCAGAATATTACCTTGTAAGCCGTCGGTGGATGGCGATACTGGCCGGAATAGGGTTGGCGGGCTGTTTTATGGCAAAAGGTCCTATTGGGCCACTGACAGTTTTTTTTGGCTGGTTCCCGCTATTCTTCTTCGCTGCAAGATGTGCCGCCATCGACAAAAAACTGCCAGGATTTATCTGGCAGCATCTGCTGATGCTGCTCTGTTTTATATTGCCAGTGGCAGCGTGGATTCGTGAATTAATTAATCATGTCGATGGCGATGCTTTATGGAATGAGTGGTTCTGGCAGAATCAGGTAGGCCGCCTGACAGGCACCTCGACCGAACTCGGCCACATCAAGAAAGGGGCATATCTTTATTATTTATGGGGGATGGCTGAATATACCAACCCCTGGTTGCCATTCATTTTCTATTGGGGTTGGCAAACCATCAAACAGCGACGCTGGAGTCGTGAGAGGTTATTTCTGTTGTGCTGGGCAGTGGGCACCCTTTTGCTGTTAACCCTCTCATCCACCAAGCGCACCCTCTATCTTTTTCCGTTGTTGCCGGTATTTGCCATCATGCTGGGTCAGGTCAGCCTGAACTGGCCGGGATGGACGGCTCGCTATGGTCGGGGATGGCTCTGTTTCATGCTGCTGTTCTGTGTCGTGGTCATAGGGCTACCTCTGCTGGGCCCTTCACTACCGGTGGCCAGTCATGTTCCGGCAGACGTGCTACAGGTCGCCAGCAAGCTGGGGTGGCGTTATATCCCCGCCAGTATGCTCTTCGTGATTGCGCTGGCGCTGTTGTTGCGGCGCAAGGAGGTGCATGGCGCTACTCATGTTGCCAGCTCGGTGGCCATCATGTTTCTGCTCACCTTTACACTGGTTTACCCCTTGATCGATGCCGCCAAGGGAGTATCGGGAAAGATGGCCCGGTTGCTTGAGGGAATACCGCTCGAGAAGCGGGATCGCATCGCCGGCTGGCAATTGGGGGAGACGGAGCTTGGTCTGCTCTCTGCCTATGAGCAGATGCAGGTAATGAATCTGGACAGGGAGAAAGTGAGGGATGTGGTTGCCTGTCGTGATGCCCGGTTTGATGCCGTGTTGGTCAATGGTACGGCCGGGGAGAGGGTCAAGCTGCTGGAGGGGATTCCCTATCAGTTGCTGGCCCAGACCGCTCTGCGCTCGGACAAGGGGCAACTACTGACTCTGGTGACAGGATTACGGTGCCATTAAGCCATCTATTCCCATTCAGGGGCACTGTATGAGGCAATATGGCCGTGTGGTGACGGTTCCGCTCTTCCCGGCCTAGCGTCGGGCTGACAGCGGGTTTGCAACCCTTGGTGATAAGCGAACTTCACGATGCGGCCATCTCGCAGGTGGCTAATGAATGGGATAGATGGGGTGTGAGGGGCCGCGACCGCTATGGGTTGCAGGAACTTCACCCAGCCGGATTGGTGGATTGCAAAGATAAAAAAACCGATGCCTTGGCATCGGTTTTTTTATTACCGGTTTATCCGTATCACTCAGCCACGGCCGAGGCGGTTCTCCGGGTAGTTCTTGGCCAGCACTTCGCGGGCATGCTTGGCCAGCTGCGGCATCTTCAGGGCGTCGTAAGACTCGACCATGATCTCCAGTGCCTTCTCGGTTTCGGCTGTGTCGGGGTAGGTCTCGACAATCAGCTTGGCCCGGTTGGCGGCCGCGACCAGTGCATCACGCTTCACGTAATACTCGGCCACGCTCAGGTCATATCGGGCCAGACGATTCTTCAGGCCAATCATGCGAGCGCGGGCATCGGCGGCATAGACGCTGTTGGGGTAGTTTTGCAGCAGGGTCTTGAAATCCTGGAATGCCTGACGGGCATAAGCCGGGTCTTTGTCGTCACGACCGATACCGAACAGGCTCTGGAAGAAGTTGTAATCCGCCGCCATGTTGGTCAGGCCGCGCATATAGAATACGTAATCGATATTTTTATGCGCCGGATTGAGGCGGATAAAACGGTCGATATTGGCGATCGCCTGAGCGGTATCATCCTGCTTGTAGTAGGCATAGATGAGGTCAAGCTGTACCTGGTTAGAGTAGGCGCCGAACGGGTAGCGAGAGTCCAAAGCCTCAAGTAATTCAGTGGCTTGCACGTAATTGCCAACGTCCAGTTTGAGGCGTGCTTTCTGGTACAGGGTCTCCGGCGGTTCGTCGGGTACCTTGGGTTTGGTGCTGGAACAGCCTGTGATCAAGGTAGCGACCAAGGCGAGCGACATCAGCAGGTGAGACTTCTTTCCCATCAACAACATCCGGTCCATTTCCACGAAATTGGCAAAGTATCCGTTATGCTTGGCTAAAAGAAAAGCTAGAATACCCGGATTATTTCGAATTGATACCCCCCGCTCAAGAGACCATACATGAGCCAGCATATTGAACTGACAGGCGAATTCCAGGATCACCAATTCGGGCAGCGACTCGACCAGGCCCTGGCCGAATTGTTTCCAGACTACTCCCGCACCCGCATCAAGGAGTGGATTTTACAGGACAGAGTGACCCTGGACGGTCAGGTTGCCAACACCCCGCGCGAGAAGATTTTGGCCGGGCAGCAGGTGCATGTGAATGTCGAGCTGGAAGATGATACTCGCTGGGATGCCCAGGATATCGAGCTCAACATCGTTTATGAAGATGAACACATTCTGGTGATCGACAAACCAGCCGGTCTGGTGGTTCACCCGGGCGCAGGCACGCCGGATGGCACCATCCTCAACGCCCTGCTGCACCGCTACCCCGGCATTGCCGAGGTACCCCGCGCCGGTATCGTGCATCGTCTGGATAAAGACACCACAGGTTTGATGGTGGTTGCCAAAACCGTACCCGCCCAGACCCATCTGGTGGAAGCGTTGCAGGCGCGCCAGATCACCCGTGAGTACGAAGCGATCGCCATCGGTCACATGACCGCAGGTGGTACGGTTGATGCGCCCATAGGCCGTCACCCGACCCAGCGTACCCATATGGCCGTGGTGCCCAATGGCCGCCCCTCTGTGACCCACTACCGGGTGCACGAGAAGTTCCGTGGCCACACCCGTCTGCGTCTGCGTCTGGAAACCGGCCGTACCCACCAGATCCGTGTCCACATGGCGCACATCAAACACCCGCTGGTGGGGGATCCCGCCTACGGTGGCCGTCTGCGCCCGCTGCGCAACGCGACCCCCGAGCTGACCGAGGCGCTGCGCAACTTCCATCGTCAGGCGCTGCACGCCACCATGCTGCAGCTGGCTCATCCCATCACGGGTGAAGTGATGCAGTGGCACTCCCCCACGCCGCAAGACATGGTGGCGCTGATGGAGGTGCTGCGTGCCGACACCCTCGCCAATCCGGATGAATTGGTCTGGAAATAGTGGCTTGATTGAGGCACTGCACTCCTGAATAGCCCTCGCCAACCTGGACGAGCTGGTCTGGAAAGGGTGATGAATCTGGCGGTATTGCGACAACTTCTGCCGTAACCCGCCGATACAGCGCGTAGCACACAGAACCTTGAAACGGGGCGTCTTGACTGGTTGCAGCCAAGCGCCCCGTTTCCATTTGAACGATAGAGCGTGAAGGAGTGAGCAATGAAATGGCTTGAACCCGACTGGCCGGCACCAGCGTGCGTCCGTGCCCTTTCGACCACCCGGGATGGCGGAGTAAGTGAAGGGGTCTTTACCGGCCTCAATCTGGGGGCCCACGTGGGTGACGAACCGGTGCGAGTCGAGGCCAATCGGGCCCGGCTGCAGCAGGCGGCTGCCATCCCGGGGCCCCTCAACTGGCTTAATCAGGTGCACGGCACCGTGGTTCATCAGGTCAGCAGCCATTATCAGCAGGCGCCGGATGCTGATGCTGCCTGCGCCCATGAGGCGGAGCAGGCCTGCATCGTGATGACTGCTGACTGTCTGCCGGTGTTGTTCTGCGATCGGGCCGGTACCGTAGTGGCTGCCGCCCACGCGGGCTGGCGTGGACTGAAAGAGGGCGTGCTGGAGGCGAGTATCGCTGCCATGGGTTGCGAGCCGGGTGAGATCCTGGCCTGGCTTGGCCCAGCCATCGGCCCCACAGCGTTTGAAGTGGGTGGCGAGGTGCGCGAAGCCTTTATGGCTGAGCAGGCTGAAGCAGAAGCGGCGTTCGTCCCTTCGTCCAACGATGGCAAATGGTTGGCGGATATCTACCAGCTGGCGCGGTTGCGCCTCGCCCGTGCTGGCGTTACCGCCGTCTATGGCGGCGAATACTGCACCTTCAGCGATAGCGAGCAGTTCTACTCTTATCGTCGCGACGGCCAGACCGGCCGTATGGCCTCCCTCATCTGGTTGGCCCGCTAAGCAATCACCCGCCAACTAATACCCCGTCTCTCTCAAGAACAGATCCGTATGAGAGAGGCGGGGATCCTGCCCTCTCCCCGCTTTGCAGAAAAAATAACCAGCCCATGCCCTTGAAATAGCCCGTACGGGCCTCATCTTTCATCTCAGAAAGTTATGTTGTTTGCCGCGCAAGCGGCGTCTGCCTGTTTGAAGGGGGAGTGCAATGCGCCTCGATCGCCTTACCAGCAAATTCCAGATTGCTATTTCCGATGCCCAGTCTCTTGCGCTGGGTCGTGACCACCAATTCATCGAACCCGTTCACCTGATGACCGCGTTGGTCAATCAGGATGGCGGCTCCATCCGTCCGTTGCTCACCCTGACCGGGATGGATATCAACGCCCTGCGCTCCCGTCTCGGTGAGGAGCTGGATCGCCTGCCGCGCGTCAGCGGCGTGGAAGGGGACGTGCAGCTCTCCAACGGCCTCGGCCGCCTGCTCAACGTCTGCGACAAACTGGCCCAGCAGCGCAAGGATCAGTTCATCTCCTCCGAACTGTTCGTGCTGGCTGCCCTCGACGACAAGGGAACGCTGGGCGAGCTGTTGCGCGCTCAGGGGCTGACCAAGGAAAAACTCGAAGCGGCCATCGACAAGGTGCGTGGCGGCAAGAAGGTGGAAGATGCCAACGCCGAGGAGAACCGTCAGGCGCTGGAGAAGTACACTATCGATCTGACCGAGCGGGCCGAACTCGGCAAGCTCGACCCGGTGATCGGCCGTGATGATGAGATCCGCCGTACCATTCAGGTGCTGCAACGCCGCACCAAGAACAACCCTGTGTTGATCGGTGCTCCCGGTGTCGGTAAAACCGCCATCGTCGAGGGGTTGGCCCAGCGCATCATCAACGGCGAAGTGCCGGAAGGGCTCAAAAACAAGCGGGTGCTGTCGCTGGACATGGGGGCGCTAGTGGCGGGGGCCAAGTATCGCGGTGAGTTTGAAGAGCGGCTCAAGGCCGTGCTGACCGATCTCGCCAAGGAGGAGGGCAACGTCATCCTCTTTATCGACGAGCTGCACACCATGGTCGGCGCCGGCAAGGGCGAAGGGGCAATGGACGCGGGCAACATGCTCAAACCTGCGCTGGCCCGTGGCGACCTGCACTGCGTCGGCGCCACCACCCTGGATGAGTACCGTCAGTACATCGAAAAAGATGCCGCGCTGGAGCGTCGCTTCCAGAAGGTGCTGGTGGAAGAGCCGACAGTCGAAGACACCATTGCCATCCTGCGCGGCCTGAAAGAGCGTTACGAGCTGCACCACCATGTGCAGATCACCGACCCCGCCATCGTGGCTGCGGCCCAGCTGTCGCACCGTTACATTGCAGATCGCCAGCTGCCGGACAAAGCCATCGATCTCATCGACGAGGCGGCAGCCAGCATCCGGTTGCAGATCGACTCCAAGCCGGAGGCGCTCGATCGCCTCGAGCGACGCATCATCCAGCTCAAGCTGGAGCAGCAGGCGCTGATGAAGGAGGACGATGACGCCAGCCGCAAGCGTCTGGAGCTGATCAATCAGGAGATTGGCGAGAAGGATCGGGAATACAACGAGCTGGACGAGGTATGGAAGGCCGAGAAGGCCGCCCTTGCCGGCACCCAGCATATCAAGGCTGCGCTGGAGCAGGCCCGTCAGGATCTCGATGTGGCGCGCCGGGCAGGCGACTTGGGTCGGATGTCCGAGCTGCAATATGGCCGCATTCCGGAGCTGGAGAAACAGCTGGATCTCGCCACTCAGGCCGAGATGCAGGAGACCAGCCTGCTGCGCAACCGGGTCACCGATGTGGAGATCGCAGACGTCCTGGCCCGCTGGACCGGTATTCCGGTCGCCCGCATGCTGGAAGGGGAGCGCGACAAGCTGCTGCGGATGGAAGATCAGCTGCACAGCCGGGTGATTGGTCAGGAGGAGGCGGTCGATGCGGTCTCCAACGCCATTCGTCGCTCCCGTGCCGGTCTCTCCGACCCTAACCGCCCCATCGGCTCCTTCCTGTTCCTGGGGCCCACCGGGGTGGGCAAGACCGAGCTGTGCAAGGCGCTGGCCGAGTTCCTGTTCGATACCCAGGATGCCATGGTGCGGATCGACATGTCGGAGTTCATGGAGAAACACAGCGTGGCCCGTCTGGTGGGGGCGCCTCCCGGATACGTGGGTTATGAAGAGGGTGGTTATCTGACCGAGGCGGTGCGCCGTCGTCCCTACTCGGTGATCCTGCTGGACGAGGTGGAGAAGGCGCATCCGGATGTGTTCAACATCCTGTTGCAGGTGCTGGACGATGGCCGCCTGACCGATGGTCAGGGTCGGACCGTCGATTTCCGCAACTCGGTGGTGATCATGACCTCCAACCTCGGGTCGGATCTCATTCAGGAGCACCACTCCGAGAAGGATTACGACGAGATGAAGGCCATGCTGATGGATGTGCTGACCCGCAGTTTCCGGCCGGAGTTTATCAACCGGATCGACGAGACGGTGGTGTTCCATCCCCTCGGCGAGGAGCACATCAAGTCCATCGCTCGGATCCAGCTCAAGAGCCTGATGGGCCGTCTTGAGGCTCAGGGTTACGAGGTGGAGGTGAGCGAAGCGCTGCTCGAGAAGCTGGTGCATGCCGGGTTCGACCCCGTCTACGGGGCGCGTCCCCTCAAGCGGGCGATCCAGCAGAAGGTGGAGAACCCGCTGGCGCAGGCGCTGCTCTCCGGTCGCATCGTTCCGGGCAAAAAACTGGTGCTGGGGGCCGACAGCAACGGCCTCACCATGACCCAGTAACTAGTCTCGCATCTATATTTGCAACGCCAGCCCTCGGGCTGGCGTTGTCGTATCTGGTGGCGGGGATTCGGGCGCAAAAAAACGGCAATCCGAAGATTGCCGGGAGGAATGTAGTGACGCGACCTGACGTGGGTTGAGCGGGTCGCAGGGGCAAGCCCCCGATTGCGAAGCAAGGCCGCTGCCGGTCTTGCCTCTTACAGCCTGCCGGGGATGCGCTCGCTCAACCCCGACGGCCACCTGCCTGTTGCCATGCCCGCGCGATGACGCCAGCATAGCCTTCATTCGTTACAGCATGCCTTGCACGGCGGCTTTCATCTCGGCCGGCCAGACACCAACCTGCACCTGACCAATATGCTCTTTTTGCAGCAGCAGCATGGCCAGACGGGATTGGCCGATGCCGCCGCCGATGGTCTGCGGCATCCGTGCGGCCAGCAGATCCTGATGCCAGTCATACTGCAGGCGATCCTCGTCGCCGGTGATGGCCAGCTGGCGGCGCAGCGCCTCGGCATCGACCCGGATCCCCATGGAGGAGATCTCGAAGCTGTCTTGCAGCACCGGGTTCCACACCAGAATGTCACCGTTCAGACCCGCCAGACCCAGCTCGTTGTGGCTGCTCCAGTCGTCGTAGTCCGGGGCGCGCACATCGTGGCGCTCACCGTGGGAGAGGGCACCGCCGATACCGATCAGGAACACGGCGCCCAGCTCTTTGGCGATGGCACGCTCGCGACCCTTGGCATCGAGGTCCGGGTAACGGGCCAGCAGCTCTTCGCTGTGCAGGAACTGGATCTCGGCTGGCAGGAAGGGGGTCAGCTCATGCTCGGCGCAGACTGCGCGCTCGGTGGCCTTGATGGCGGCCCAGATACCGCGCACGGTTTCCTGCAGATAGGCCAGATCGCGGCGCTCGCTCGGCATCACCTTCTCCCAGTCCCACTGATCCACGTAGACGGAGTGGATGGGGGTGAGCTTGTCTTCATCCGGACGCAGTGCCTTCATGTGGGTGTAGATCCCTTCGCCCGGGCCGAAGCCGAAGCGACCCAGGGTCTGACGCTTCCATTTGGCCAGTGAATGGACCACTTCGTAGCTGTGCTCCGGCAGGGTTTTCACTTTGACCTGCACTGCATTCTCATGGCCAGAGAGGTTGTCCTGAGTGCCATCACCGACACGGCTCAGAATGGGGGCTTGCACCTCCATCAGACCCAGTTGCTGGGCGAGTTGGCGGGAGAACATCTCTTTGACGAAGCTGATCTGCTGTTGGCTGCGAATGTAGTGCTGTTTCATGCTGAATTCCTGTTTCAAACCCCGTTGGATGTGGTGATTCTTCAACGGATTGCCAACCAAATTCAATATTCGATAATAAAAATAGGCTTTGTGTGTTTTTTTCTTCAAAATAAGGATGCTTTTAATGACGTATCGCTAACGGGAGGACAAAAAAATGCCGGAAAATTACCGGATCGATAATCTCGATCAAGCCATCCTCTCCGCTCTGATGGAGAATGCGCGTATTCCTTATGCCGAACTGGCGAAACAACTGGCAGTCAGCCCGGGCACCATCCATGTGCGGGTGGAGAAGATGAAACAGGCGGGGATCATCGAGGGGACACGGGTGCAGGTTAACCCCAAGAAGCTGGGTTACGACGTCTGCTGCTTTATCGGGATCAATCTGAAGAGTGCCAAGGATTACCCCTCGGCACTGGCCAAGCTGCAGGCGCTGGACGAAGTGGTGGAAGCCTACTACACCACGGGCCACTACAGCATCTTCATGAAGGTGATGACACGCTCCATCGACGAGCTGCAGATAGTGCTGATCAACAAGATCCAGACCATCGACGAGATCCAGTCCACTGAAACCCTGATTTCACTGCAAAACCCGATCCTGCGGGATGTGAAACCCTGACCCCTTGATCAGGGTTCGATATAGGGGATGGCGTACTTGTCGTAGAGGGCCTTGAGGCTGCCGTTTCGCTTCATGCGCAGCAGTTCGGCATCGTAGGCCGCCATCAGGGCGGGGGTCTGTGCATCTGCTCGTGCGCGGGCCCAGGTGTTGAAGTAGGGGCTGCTCTTGAGCGGTTTGGGCAGGTAATCGACCTTACCCGTCAGCCCCTCCTCCTTGATCTGGGTGAAGGCGGTGACCAGCGGCATGGGCACGGTATCGATCCGTCCGGCCAGCAGTTTACGCAGTTGCAGCTGGTTCATGGTGATCTCCTGAAACTGATAGGCCGGGTCGGTCATGGCCGCTGCCAGTTCAGGGGTATAGGAGAAATCCTTGGTCACGCCGATGCGCCAGGGTTTGAGATCGGCCAGCGTTTCGTAGCGGATCTTCATCAGGTCCGCCTTGCGTACAAAGAAGTGCCAGCTGTGGCGAAGATGGGCCTGTTGGGGATAGATGAGATAACTCTCCCGCTCCGCCTTGTAGGAGTGGGTCATCACCAGGTCGCAGGCGCCGGTTTCGGCATTGCGGGTGAGGCGGGCACCGGAGTCGGCCAGCTCGATCCGAAAGGGCGTCTCCAGCTTGTCGAATATGGCGGTGACGATATCGATATCAAGACCCTGGGGTTTCTGATCGGCATCGAGATACTTGAGCGGGGGCTCCATGGTGCCGCAGATCACCAGCTCTTTGGCGGGCAATCCGAGTGGAAACAGCAAACAAAACAGGGGGATCACACGCAAACTACGTCTCCTGAGCCCGTTTGAAGATATTCCAAGACCTGATTCCAGTATATTGGATGGCACCTGATCCGTTAGAAGCGACTGTTTATGGCAAATCCTGAAATCGAGAGCCCGCTGGACGGGATCGACAAGTTGACCGTCTCGCTCTACCGCCTTGGCTTGAGTGCAGCTGCCCTGTTGCTGCTTTGCCGCGGTGCGGCGCTGCTGAGCGGGATGGCACTGCTCCCGTCGGCACAATGGTTGATGTCGCTGGCAGTGGCAAGCGCAATCTGCGGCTTCTCGCTGCATATCTACGACAAGCGGATTCGCCTGATTCTGCAGGGATTTGGTTGGGGCGCGCTGGCCCTGGCTGCGGTAGGAGCGCCGGATGCGCTGGTGCTGGGAGCGGCCTTGGCGACCCTCTCCGGGCTGGCGTTCAAGGAGCAGTTTTGCTTCGCCATTCCCGGCATCAAGCTGGTGCCCGTATTGCTGCCGGCGTTATGGCTGCTGGAGTGGTTGCGGGTGGAGTGGGCCGCCGCACTGGTGGCGCTGGCCTGCGGGGCCCTGTTGACCTTGCTGGCGCTGGCCAAGTGGCGGATGCCCCTGCACTTCGATATCGGTGACAAGGGGCGTTACCAGATCTAGGTCTGCTGGCACACCTTCATCTGCTGGTTGAGGGCCTGCATCACCTGACGGCGGCTGATGATGCCGACCACCTTGCCCTGTTGCTGCACCGGGTAGATCTTGGGCTTGGCGTCAGCCATCTGGCGGGCCAGCTCCAGAATACTGTCATCCGGCCCGACCGAGAGGGGCGAACGGTTCATCAGATCCTCCACCCGGGTGCGGGTATCGCAGTGGTAGCTGCCGGTGAGCAGGCTGGGAATGCAATCTTGTTCGGAAAGAAAGCCGATCAGCCGTTTCTGCTCATCCAGCACCGGCAGGCCGCCAAGACCCGATTGATGCAGGCGATCCAGCGCCTCGGCCAGGCCGAGTCCGGCAGTCAGGGAGTGGGTCAGGCGACCCATGTGGTGGTGTACTTTCAGCATGGTGGTAACTCCGCAAGAGGGGGATGCCGCCACTATGACGCGGGTGGGTGGCCCGCGACCAATGGCTTGTGCCGCAGAGATTGATAGGCACCGGCCATCGGCGGTGATCCGCTGGCAGGCGGGCTTCGTTCATGCAAGACCATGAAAGGGAAAGGAGATCGTATGCGTGCATTGGTTACGGGCTGCGGCCGTCGACTCGGATTTTATCTCTGTGAACAGCTGGTGGCAGCGGGTTGGCAGGTGACGGGCAGCTATCGCAGCGAGCGGCCGGAGCTAGCCACGCTGGCAGCACTGGGGGTCGAACTGGTGCTGGCGGATTTTGGCCGGGAAGATGACGTTGGCAAGCTGATCGATGTGCTGGCTGCCCATCAGGATCTGGCGCTGGTGATCCACAACGCCTCGGCCTTCGAGCCGCAGGCAACTGATCCGGCGGCGCAACTGGCCCAATTCGAGCAGTTCTACCGGGTACACATGGCGGCCCCCTTCCAGCTAAACCGGGCGTTGGCCCCCCAGCTTGCCAGCAACCCCAACGCCAGCATCATTCACATCACCGATATCTATATCCATGCCCCGGCCCCCCGTTTTGCCAGCTATGTGGCGACCAAGGCGGGAGCCCATTCGCTGGCCATGAGCTTTGCCCGCGAGCTGGCGCCTGCGGTGCGGGTCAACACTATAGAGCCGGGGCCGATCCTGTTTCTCGACGAGCATGACGAGGCATGGCGCCAGCAGGTGTTGGCGAAAACACCGCTGGCGCGGGAGGGTGGACTTGAGCCCATCTGGCAGGCGGTGCAGTTACTGATGGGGAACAGTTATATGACGGGGGCCAGCATCAAGGTAGATGGCGGGCGGGCGCTGGCCACCCTCTGATAGGTTGCCGAGCACCAGCGGCCCCAGCCCGACCTGCCGAGTCAGCAAGCCTTTGCCGGGTTTGAGTTTGCCCGACGGGGCGGGGAGCGTCACTTGCAGCGCCACCTTGGGCTCATGCACCTCGCCATGGCCATAGAGCTCGGCCAGCAGCTCCGCCAGATAGGAATCGACCTCTGCCGAGGCAAAGTCACCGCTCCTGTTGCTGGCCAGAATATCGATGTCGAGCGGCCGATCGTGCACCTTGCAGAGTGGATCGCTGCGATCCCGGCCGTGAGCTACCTCAAGGGCGACAAAGTGCTGCTTGAGGCGGGCGGCATCGAGCGGGCTCTCCACCACCAGCAGGCAGTTGAGAAAGTCGTGGCAGGAGTGCATTCCCACCGGCTTGGTGCGGATCACCGAACTCAGCCGCAGGGGGCCGACGTTCACAAACAGCTCGGCCAGCGCGCGGCTGACATGGATGTGCGGGTCAATATTGGATCCAATGCTACACAGATAGAACATGCTCACCTTCCCGGGGTTGGGCTCATCTGAAATGTATACGCAGCTCACGGTTATCGGATTAACTATGGCTTAACATTGTCTTATCTATTGTGATCCGGCACTGATTGGCAGAAAGGAGGTTTGCATGAGTGTGGAGCTGAAATGGGCGCTGTTGACCGCTTCGGGTGCGCTGGCGCTGATCATGATTATCTGTCTGGCCTCTGTCGCGTTGGCGTGAATCACCACAATCCAGATAATCCAAACCGGCCTGTTGGCCGGTTTTGTTTTTCTGGGCGGTGCAGCTATGCTGGCGCACCGGTGAGAACGCAAGAGAAGAGATGATGACCAAGGTTCGCCCACGCTCCCTGCTGCAGGTGGTATTGATGGGATTCGTGCTGGTATTGATGCCGCTGGGCGGCATGATCTGGCACAACAGCACCTCCCTTGCCCACCTCAGCCAACTCACCAGCGACGAGATGGAGCGGGCGGTCAAGGATACCCGCCGCGCCACCCTGCTGACGGCGCAGGCCATCGATATCGAACGCACCTTGCGCCGCTTCGCGGTGCTGGGGGATCGCCGCAGCCTCACCAGCTACCAGCAGCAACTCGACGGGTACCGGGTGTTGCTGGCAGAACATCGCAGCTCTATCTCCGACGGTCAGCTCTACAGGGGGCTCGATCAGGGGCTGGCCTGGCTCGACAGCTTGCAGGATGCCGCGCTGGCCCAGGCTGCGGTGGCGGGGGACAAGCTAGAGCTGTTTAACGATGCCAACAAGCAGCTTGAGATGGTCACCCGCAGCCGGGTTGACGAACACATGGAGCGGGTGCGACTCACCATCGCCGGACTGACCAGGGAGCTCTGGTGGGTGAGCGGCGCTGTAGCGGCGCTCAGCCTGCTGATGGTCTTTATCTTCACCTACCTGATCATCCACCCGGTACGACAGATTGAGTCGCGCATCTTGAGCCTAGGGGCGGGGGTCGAGCCGGATCCAAGGCCGGTAGATGGCCCCGCCGAGCTGGTGTTGCTGGGGGAGCGGATCCTCTGGCTTTACGACAAGCTCAAGGAGCTGGAGCAGCAAAAGTACCAGTTTCTGCGTCATGTTTCCCACGAGCTCAAGACCCCGCTAGCGGTGCTGCGGGAGGGGTCGGATCTGCTCTGCGAGCAGCTGGTCGGGCCGTTGACGCCGGATCAGCTGGAGATCTGCCAGATGCTGGACGAGAGCAGTCGGCGTTTGCAGACCCTGATCGAGCGGCTGCTCGACTTCAACCGGCTCAGTCAGCAGGAGGCCTTCGAACTGGAGCCCGTCCCCCTGCTGCCCATGCTGTCAGAACTCACCATCGAGTACCGGTTGGCATTGGAGTCCAAGCAGATCCGTGTACACTTGCCGACCGGGCCGGTTACCCTGTGGGCGGAGCCCTACCGGTTGAGACTGATCCTCGATAACCTCTTCTCCAACGCAGTCAGTTACGGCGCCAGCGGGGGCAATATCTGGATCAGGGCAGGGCAGGATGAACAGACAAGCTGGCTGGAGGTAGCCAACGAGGGGCCAGAGATCCCCGCTGCCGATCAGCAACGTATTTTTGAACCCTTCGAACAGGGCAGTACAGTGCGGCAAGGTGTATTGAAAGGCTCTGGTATGGGTCTCTCTATCGCCCGTGAGTCTGCCCATAGCCTCGGAGGTGAGTTGGTTCTGGTAAGAGATGAACAGGCAGATGTCTGCTTCAGGTTGACGTTGAAAAGAGAACTATGAAGATACAGCGCGTATTTCCAGCCCTGATGATGGGGTTGCTCGCGGGTTGCGGCCTGCTGCCACAGCACGAGCAGCAGAACTCCTCCGATATCGCTTTTGCCAAGCGGATGGAGTTTGCCAACAAGGAGATGCAGGTACGTCTGCAATACTCCGACTGGTTGCTGGCCAGCCATCCCCAGCAGCGTGTGCAGGAGCGTCAACGCCTGAAAGGGGCGGGAGATCTTGAGAGCCGGGTCAGTCTGGCGATGGTGGATTCCCACCCGGCCGAATCGGTGGCCAATCGTACTGCCGGGCTGGTGCGCCTGAAGCAGATGCTGCCCGAGCTGGGTCTTGATGCACAGGCTTTTTTGCGCAGCTGGATCGCTCTCGGAGAGCAGTTGCTGGCTCGCGACAGCCGGCGTGATGATCAGAGTCAGGAGATCCAGCGGCTGCGTCGTCAGATCGAGCAGCTGACTGCCATCGATGACCAGCTCAACCAGCGCAAGCTGAACGAGCATCGTGAGGCTATACCATGAGCCGGATCTTGCTGGTGGATGATGACGTCAGTCTGCTCAAGCTGATGAGCATGCGGCTGCGCAGTCAGGGTTATGAGGTGGATACTGCCGACAGTGCGGAAGGGGCCCTCGACCGGCTGCGCCAGCAGCGGGCCGATCTGGTGCTGAGCGATCTGCGGATGGGGGGCATGGACGGTCTGGCGCTGTTCGAGCGGATCCAGGCCCAGTGGCTGGGGCTGCCGGTGATCATCATGACCGCCCACGGCACCATACCGGACGCTATTCAGGCGACCCGCTCCGGCGTCTTCAGCTTTTTGACCAAGCCCATTGACAAGGATGAGCTGCTGGCCACCATAGAGCATGCTCTCAGCCTGACCCGGCCGAAACAGCAGCAGGAGTGGCAGTCACTGATCCTGACCCGCAATCCCCAGTTGGAACAGTTACTGATCCAGGCTCACAGCATCGCCACCATGGAGGTGCCGGTACTGATCATGGGGCCGTCAGGCTCCGGCAAGGGGGCGATGGCGCAGGCGCTGCACCAGGCCAGCCAGCGCCGCGACAAGCCGCTCCATACCATCAACTGCGCCGCCATTCCGTGGGCGTCACTCGACTTGCAGCTGTTTGGTGAAGATGGCCAGTCCGGGCTGTTCGAGCAGGCCAAGGGGGCGACTCTGTTTCTCGACGAGATTGGCAGCCTGTCGGAATCCTTGCAGGCCAAGCTGCTGCAGGTGATGGAGGAGTATGGTCAGGGCACGCCGGAGGTGCGTGTGCTCAGCTCCAGCCATCAGGATCTGGTCAAGGCGATGGAGGAGGGACGCTTTCGGGAAGATCTCTTCTATCGTCTCAACGTCGCCAATATCACCTTGCCGTCTCTCAGTGCCCGCAGTGAAGACATTCCGCTGCTGGCCAGACAGGCGCTGGATGATTATCGCTGCCGCCACAGCGACTGCGCCGCCATGGGCTTCTCGCCGGAGGCGCTGGCGATGCTGGCCGCCGCTGCCTGGCCCGGTAACGTGCGTCAGCTCTGCAATCTGGTGGAGCAACTCGCCAGCCTCTGTTGCAGCCCGGTGATCGGGGTCTCCATGGTGGAGTCCGCCCTGAGCGGCGGCGGTGGTGGCATCCCTTCCTTCAACGAGGCTCGTGCCGAATTCGAGAAGGAGTATCTGATCCGTTTGCTGCGCACTACCGAAGGCAACGTGACTCTGGCGGCCAACCTGGCGGGCAGAAACCGTACCGATTTTTACAAGTTATTGAATCGGCACGGTATCGAAGCTGCAAACTTCAAATCGAAGGGATAAATCAGGCGGGATCAACCACCGCCGGAGCGGCATCGGCTTTTTGGGTTTTATGGGAGAGCCAGAGGCCGCTCGCCTTCATCAGGTAACCGAACAAGGCGCCAATGATGAGGGAGGGCAGGATCAGCCGCCACTCGCCAGCCGCCCCGAAGGTGGCACAGCAACCGGCAAAGGTGCCGGGAATGTAGCCGAGCCACTGCTGCTTGGCCTGTACGCACATCAGGGTTGCGACCACCCCCGTCATCACGTAACCCGCCACACCCGCCCCCCACAGGCTGTCGCCATGGATCAGCAGCAGTGCCCACAGCATGCCGCTGGTGTTGCAGAAGATGGTCTGCAGCAGCGCCTTGTAGCCGCCGCTTGACGCGAAATAGCTGGTGCAGCCGAGAAAGCCGACCCAGGAGATAAGGCCGAACGCGACGGCAATCCAGCCCCAGACGGCGGAGAGAATTCCAGTAGTGATGGCGATGGCGATCAGTGGGCTCATGGGGGCGACTCTTCAGTTGGCTTCGCAAAATGGGCAGCCTACCCCCGGCAATTGGGGCGGCAAGCGGGGGCCGAATTGTGTGTGATCTTCATCACCCTTTTCAACTCAGGAATACGCTTGCGCTCGCGAAAAAAATTCATTGGTGACCGGCCTGACAGTCGGCCATAGTTAGAGGCCCTGTCCTGCTCATGGAGTGAGTCTGATGGCGCCAAATGTGATCGTTCCCCTGCTGGTGTTCGTAGTCCTGTTTCTGGTCGGCACCATGGCCAAGGCACTGCCCCTGCACCACATGATGTAAATTTGTGTGAAATAAAAATCTGCCGGGGCGGGTCTTATCCATACTGCCTCACTCAGCCCCGGGAGTTTTTAATGTTGATCAAGCGTCGTACCGCCCACCCCCTCACCGAACAGGATGTTACCCCGGAAGCCGTCTATCAGGACCGCCGCCTTATTCTCAAGGGGCTGGGTCTGGGCGCAGCCACCCTGGCGTTCCCCACTCAGGCCGGAGTGCTCGACCTGCTGCGCGGTAAAGAGGATGCCCCCCAATTAGCTACCAAACCGCTCAACAGCAAGCCTGCGGAGCGCCCGGCCAATCTGGTGCTGACACCGGAAGAGAAGGCCACCAGTTACAACAACTTCTATGAGCTCGGCACCGACAAGTCCGACCCGGCTCGCAACGCACATTACCTCAAGCCCGAACCCTGGACCCTCAAGGTGGAGGGGGAGGTGGCCAAGCCCTTTACCCTCGATGTGTGGGACCTCATCAACAAGAGCGAGCTGGAGGAGCGGATCTACCGGCTGCGCTGCGTTGAAGCCTGGTCCATGGTACTGCCCTGGAACGGCATCTCGCTGGCGGAGATTATCCGCCGTGCCGAGCCCACCAGTCGCGCCAAGTTTGTCGCCTTCGAAACCCTGTTTGATCCGAAACAGCTGCCGGGGCAGGCCTCCAGTTTGGGGGGCGGCATCGAGTATCCCTATGTGGAGGGGCTGCGTATCGACGAGGCGATGCACCCTCTCTCATTCCTTGCGATGGGGCTCTACGGCAAGACCCTGCCCGCCCAGAATGGCGCGCCGATCCGGCTGGTAGTGCCGTGGAAGTATGGCTTCAAGAGCATCAAGAGCATCGTCTCGATCCGGCTGGTAGAGGAGATGCCGCCCACCACCTGGAACCTGCTGGCTCCCAACGAATATGGCTTCTACGCCAACGTCAACCCGCAGGTGGATCACCCGCGCTGGAGCCAGGCAAGCGAGCGTTTCATCGGCGAGGGAGGAGTGTTTGGCGCCAAGCGTCAGCCGACCCTGATGTTCAACGGCTATGGTGACGAAGTCGCCTCGCTCTATCAGGGGATGGATCTGCGCCAATGGTACTGAGATTGAAACCGGCCCATATCAGCGGCTTGCGGGCGCTGGTGCATCTGTGCTCCCTCGGCTTCCTGCTCTGGCTGGTTTTTGCCATCCCGGCAGGCCTGCTGGGGGGCGATCCGGTGCCCGAGCTCATCCACTACCTCGGCAAGGGGGCGCTCAATCTGCTGCTGCTCACCCTGTTGGTCTCGCCGCTGGCCAAGCGCTGGCGGCAGGGGCAGCTCATCAAGCTGCGCCGCCCCCTCGGGCTCTGGTGTTTTGCCTGGGCGCTGCTCCACTTCATGGCGTGGCTGGGGCTGGATCTGCAGTTTGACTGGGGGCTGATTGGCGGCGAGCTGGTCAAGCGCAGCTACATAGTGGTGGGGATGGTGGCCCTGCTGCTGCTGGCCGCCCTCAGCATCACTTCGCTGCCCGCATTGCAGCGCAGCATGGGCGCTGCATGGCAGAAGCTGCACAACTGGGTCTATGCCATCGCCCTGCTGGTACCGGTGCACTACTGGTGGTCGCTCAAGAGCGGTTGGGGGGAGCCCCTCATCTACCTGCTGCTGGCCTGCGCCCTGCTCTGGCCGAGGCGGGAGAAGCTGCTGCGCCCCATGCGGGGACGCTGGAATGCAAAAGAGGCCTAATCGGCCTCTTGTTGTTTGATCTCGCCAGTGTAGGCATCGACGATGAGATGCACCTTCTGATCCTGGCGATTGAGGGTTTTGACCTCGAATTTGTCCCCTTCCAGCTCCACTTCCCGAATGTCGTGATACCCTTGCGCCAGCAGGAGTTTGACCAGCCCGGCCATGTCGAGACGGCTCTGGGCCGCCCAGCTTGTGGCACTCAACAGGCAAAGGATCAGCAGGAAACTGCGCGGGATCATATTCATTCCGGATTCATGGCTGGCAGACTATAAACGCCATTATGTTAGGTTTTTGGAGATGAATCATCCATGAATAGAGCGCTCCCTCTGCTTGGGTTATTGCTGCCGTTGCTGGCACAGGCGGTCACGCCTGATGAAGCTATGCTGCAGCAAGCTGTCCATGAGGGACGGGTTCGGCCCTTCCATGAAATGATGGAGGTGGCGGCCAGATTGCCGGTGCGGGTGTTGCGGGTGGATCTGGGGGAAGAGGATGGTATCTGGCTCTATGAACTGCGAGTCATCGATCGGGAAAACAGCGTGATCAAGGTAGCCTATCGGGCCGACAACCTTGAGCTGGTGTGGGCCAAGGGCCACCATCTGGAGCGGTTGTTCGAACCGCCAAAGCCCCCGGTCGAGGATGATGAATAACCCCTGTGTGGAAGCCTGTTCATGCGAATTCTGATTGTTGAAGACGAAAAAATTCTGGCTGGCCAGCTGGCCGAACAGCTGCGCCTCTCCGGCTTTGTCACCGACCTCTGCCACGATGGCAACGAGGCCGGTTTCCTTGGTGAGACCGAACCCTACGACGCCATCATTCTCGACCTCGGCCTGCCGGGGCGCGATGGCCTGAGCGTGCTGAAAGAGTGGCGCAGCAAGGGGATCGATACCCCGGTGCTGGTGCTGACCGCCCGTGGCCAGCTGCACGAGAAGATCGAAGGGCTCAACGCCGGTGCCGATGACTACCTCACCAAGCCGTTCCAGGTGGCCGAGCTGGTAGCGCGGGTCCATGCGCTGGTGCGCCGGGCAGCGGGCAACGCCAGCTCCATTCTGGAGATCGGCGGGGTGCGGCTCGACATGGCTGCGTCGCAGGTGTGGTATGAAGGGACCCCCATCAAGCTGACTGCCCACGAGTTCCGGGTGCTGGGTTACCTGATGCAGCACAGGGGCAAGGTGGTATCACGCAGCGAGCTGATCGACCACATCTATGCTCAGGATTTTGACCGTGACTCCAACACCGTGGAGGTGTTCATCGGCCGGATCCGCAAGAAAACCAACCCCGATCTGATTGAGACAGTGCGCGGCCTCGGGTACCGGATCAACGAATGAGGCTGGTGAGAACCCTGCGGGGGCGACTGGTCGCCATTGCGCTGGTGTGGTGCGGGCTGTTTCTGTTCGCCACCGGTTTCAGCCTGCAGACCATGATGCGCAACTACTGGCAGGAGGCGGAGGCCGACGGTCTGCGCCTGCAGCTTTATGATCTGCTCTCCCGGCTGGAAGTGGCCAAAACCGGCCTGCCGGTGGTCACCGGCTCCCTCTCCGATCCCCGCTTCAATCAACCCTACTCCGGCTACTACTGGCAACTGGAGCTGGGCCAAGATGTGGTGGGGCGCTCCCGTTCCCTGTGGGATACCAACCTGAAGAGCGACGGCCTCAAGTCGGCGTTTGGCGATCCCGACCTCTTTGTCGGCAAGGGACCCAACAAGGAGCCGCTGCTGATCATGACCCGTACCGTGCTGCTGCCCGGTTCGGATCGGGTGTTCACTCTGGTGATGGCCAAGGACAGCAGTGCCCTGACCCAGACCCTCAACAAGACCCGCATCAGCCTCTTCCTCGGCCTCGGCTTTGCCGCCGCCGGCCTGGTGCTCGGCTTCATGTTCCAGATCGTCTACGGCTTGCGGCCGCTGCACCTGCTGCGCCGCGAATTGGGGCGGGTTCACGAGGGTCATCAGGAGGGGTTCCGGCTGCGCTACCCGCTGGAGATCCAGCCGCTGGTGGAGGATATCAACCGGCTGCTGCACCACTACGGCGAGCTGCTGCAGCGTGCCCGTGCCCACACCGGCAATCTGGCTCACGCCCTCAAGACGCCGCTCAGCATCATGCGCAATCAGGTTGCCCAGTTGCCGCCGGAGGATCAGGCCGCCATCGGCGAGCAGCTCGACCAGATCCAGCGCCATATCGACTATCACCTCGGTAAGGCGCGGGTGACCGGCGCCGCCAAGATCCTCGGGGTGTCGACCCCGGTGCGGGCGCGGGTGGAGTATATCTGCCGCGCCTTCTCCCGCCTCTATCCGGGCAAGACGGTGGATCTGCAAGTGCCCGCCAATCTGGCGGTCGGGGTGGAGGAGCAGGACTTCGACGAGATGGTGGGCAATTTGCTGGAGAACGCCTTCAAATGGTCCGCCAGCGAGCTGCGTATCTCCAGCGCCGAGCTGGGGGGCTGGATCACCCTGCGTATCGAGGATGACGGCCCCGGCATGAGCGAGGATCAGATCGCCAAGGCGGTGCTGCGCGGGGTGCGGCTCGACGAGAAGGTGCCGGGTTCCGGTCTCGGTCTCAACATCGTCTCCGATCTGGCGGAAGCCTATCGCGGCGGCTTTATTATGGGCCGCGCCGAACTGGGCGGGCTGGCCGCCTCCCTCTCGTTGCCCAAGGTGGCAAGGGTCGAGAGCTAGGCATAAGATATGGCATTTGTTTTAGCCTGAGGAAGAGAACCATGACCGACGATCCGTGGGCCCTGTGCCATCTTGACGATTCATTCGATGCCTCTGTACTGGGGGTCAAGGGCGCCCAGATCCAGTGGTTTGAAGATCGGGATGGCCTGATTGCCTATCTGCTGGAAGATTTTGTCGACCTGCTGGCCGATGTGGGCGAACTGGACGAGGAGCAGACCGAGCAGGCGCGCGAGCGCTTCACCCTGCTGGTGGAGCAGAGCTTCGACGATCGCACCCTGATGGATGCCATCAACGATCTCGCCTCCGGCCTGCGTCGCATCGCCTGGTTGGGGCCGCTCTCCGAGCTGGCCGAGATCAGCGACGAGTTTGCCTCCGGCCTGCGCCGCTATTTCTGGAGCCAGTACGACGGTGACGAAGATGACCCGGACGCCTGGGTGCCGGAAGAGCTGTGGCCACAGCTGGTTGAATGCGCGCAGGAGTATATGGAGGAAGGGGAGTTCTAAACCCGTCCCGACCATGCCTGCGCTTTGGCAGACAGATAAAGAAACGGCGCCTTGATGGCGCCGTTTTTATTGGGTGGCAATCGCCTTAGCCGTTGGCCGGTACCGCGTGGGCGGTGTTGGCCAGCATCGGGCCTGTGTACTTCTCGATCTGCAGCTGGGCCATGTGGCCGCAGTTGCCCTGCGCCAGACTGGACGAGCCCTCGTCGAAGGTGAGGCAGTTGACGTTGCCGTTCTTGCAGATGCTGCCCGCTTCGCCTGGCTTGGCCGGGTCATACCAGGCTCCTTCGCAGATCCGCACCACCCCTTGGCGCACATCCTCGGAGAGCAGGGCGCCCACCAAAATCTGGCCGCGCTCGTTGAAGGCGCGCACCAGATCCCCTTGGGCGATGCCACGGGCCTTGGCGTCGGCCGGATGGATCATGATTGCCTCGCGGTCGGCGATGGCGAACTTGTCCCGCAGCGGGGTGTTGTCGAGCTGAGAGTGCAGCCGCTGGGTCGGGTGGGAGGTGTTGAGCGACAGCGGATAGCGCGCCGCCACCTCGCTCTTCACCCACTCTTTGGGCTCATACCACTTGGGATGGCCGGCGCAGTCGGCATAGCCCATCCCCGCCACCGTGTTGGAGAAGATCTCGATCTTGCCGGACGGGGTGCCGAGCGGGTTGAGCAGCGGATTCTCGCGAAAATCGGCGTGACGGATCCACTGGCGGTTGGCCTCGGGGATCGGGAAGCGAATGTAGTTGTTGGACTCCCAGAACATGTTGAACGGCGGCAGCGCCACCCGGGCGCCGCGGGCCTGCGCCGCCATGCCGTCGTACATCTGCTTGAGCCACAGCATCTCGTCCTTCCCTTCGGTGTACTGCTCCTGCACGCCCAGCTTGGCGGCGATGGCGCTGAAGATGTCGAAGTCATTGCGGGACTCGTGCTGGGGCGGCACGCACTGGTGCATCGGGAACACATAGCGCTGGGAGTAGTCGCCGCCCATCTCCAGATCGTTGCGCTCGTAGCTGGTGGTGACCGGCAGCACGATGTCGGCGTGCTTGGCGGTGGCCGTCCAGTAAGGCTCGTGCACGATCACGGTCTGCGGTTTGCGCCACGCCTGCAGCAGGTTGTTGGTGTCCTGATGGTGGTGGAAGGGGTTGCCGCCCGCCACGTAGACCAGCTTGATGTCCGGATAGGTCACCTTGCGGCCGTTGAAGTCGATGGTCTTGCCCGGGTTGGCGAGACAGTCGGCGATGCGGGCCACCGGGATTGGGGCCGGGCTGTTCTTCGGCGCGTTGCCGGCGGAGATACCCGCCAGAATGCCGCCCTTGGCGGTGGGGCTGCCACCGGAGGAGTAGTGGTAGCTGAAGCCGTAGCCGCCGCCCGGCAGGCCGATCTGGCCCAGCATGGAGGCCAGAGTAACCAGCATCCAGTTCGGCTGTTCGCCGTGCTGCTGACGCTGCATGCCCCAACCGGCCATGATCATGGTGCGCTTGGCGGCCATGTCGAGAGCCAGCTGGCGGATCACCTTGGCATCGACGCCGCAGATGGTGCTCGCCCACTCGGCGCTCTTCGGTTGGCCGTCATCCTTGCCGAGCAGATAGTCCAGAAACTTGTCGAAGCCGACGGTGTAGCGATCGAGGAAAGCCTGATCGTGCTTCTTCTCGCTGTAGAGGGTGTGGGCCACACCCAGCATCATGGCTACGTCGGTGTAGGCGTTCGGCGCAATCCACTCGGCGCCGACCAGCTTGGCGGTCTCGTTGTAGATGGGGTCGATGCTGATGACGCGGGTACCTTTCTCCTTCAGCGCCATGAAACCGGCCTGACCTTCGTGATCCGGCATGTTCCAGCTGTTCTTCAGGGTCACCTGAGCGTTGACCCCCCACAGCACGACCAGTTCGGCGTTTTCCACCACGTTGGGCCAGGCGGTCTGCTGTTCGTACACCTCGATGGAGCCCATCACGTGGGACATGATCACCTGAGCCGCACCGGTGGAGTAGTCACCGGCATAACCGGTGAAGCCGCCGGAGAGGTTCATCAGGCGGTGCAGCAGGGTGCGGCTGTTGTGGAACATGCCGACGCTCTTCCAGCCGTAGGAACCGGCGTGGATCGCCTGCGGGCCGAAGTCAGACTGGACGCGCTGAATCTCGCCGGCCACCAGTTCGATCGCCTTGTCCCAGCTCACTCGCACCCACTCGTCGGCACCGCGCAGCTCGGGTTCGGCGCCCGGGCCATGCTCCAGCCAGCTCTTGCGCACCATGGGGTACTTGATGCGGTTCTTGGCATGCACCTGGAACGGCGCCATATCGATGAGATCGTTCGGCGCCGGATCATCGGCCACCGGCTGGACGCGCACCATGCGGCCATCTTCGACGATCGCCTCGAAAGCACCCCAGTGGGCGCCAGTCAGAATGCCCTTCTGGGCGGGCACCAGGGTCGGGAACTGACTCAATGCGGTGCTGATGGCTTGCGCCAGCGCACTCTTGGGAAAAATGCCGCCGAGCAGGGGCAGGGCTGCGCAGGCGCCGAGCCCCTTGAGCAGGTTGCGGCGGGACAGATTGGTCTTCTTGTCATTGAAAAAAGTCATAACGGTTTTCCTCTGTGCCAGCCTTAGTGGGCCGCGCTCATGTCACTGGCGTGTTTCTGGACATACTGGGTCAACATGCGAGCCTGTTCCGGGGTCAGGGAGGTACGAGACTCCATCCCCTTGATGACGCCGATCCACTGGTTGGCATTGAAGTGATCCAGCGCGGTGAGGCCGTGGCAACCGGTACAGTTGTTGGACATCAGGGTGGAGGCGTATTGCCACAGCTTGCCCTGATCGCCGATGAGCTGGCTCTGGTCGACCCAGGCGGTCAGCTTGACCTGATGCCAGGTGAGGTTGGTGGCGCCGTCGGTTTCGCTCTGGCCGGTGACCAGCGCTTTCTTGGCGGCATCGCCGACCAGTACGCTGAGGATCCGTTTGCCCGGTGCGGCGTAGAATACTTCGCTCACACCATCCTGTTGCCAGCCTTCGATCTGCACCTTGGCGCGGCCGTTTTCGTTGGCCAGCACTTCCACCTTGGTGGAGGGCATCAGGGTGCCTTCGTCGGTCTTGGCGGCGGCATCGAGGAACAGCGGGGTGGTGGCGATGGCGTAGCGGGTGGTGACGTTGGCCGGAGTCTGGGCCGCAGCCTGCGCCAGCTCGCTGGCACCGGCGGCAGCCAGGCCGCTCATGTCAGGCATGATGTGGGCGACACCGCGGTGGCAGTCGATACAGGTCTGACCCTCCTTGATGGCGACCGGGTGCTCGGCGCGGGCATTGGGGCGCTGGGCCAGAATGTCCATCGCCTCGTAGCTGTGGCAGCTGCGGCAGGTAGCGGAGTCGTTGGCTTTCAGCTCGTCCCAGACGGACTGGGCCATCCGCAGCTTGTGGGCTTCATACTTTTCCGGGGTATCCAGGGTGCCGATCGCCTCGTGATAGATATCCTTCACTGCGCGGATCTTGGTCCACAGGTAGGAGGTGGGGTCGCCCGGGATGTGGCAGTCGGCGCACTCGGCGCGGATCCCCTTGGTGTTCTGGAAGTGGACACTGCCCTGATACTCGGCGAGCGGAGTCTGCATGGAGTGGCAGGAGACGCAGAATTCGGTGGAGCTGGTCTTGTGCAGCACGGTCACGGTGACACCCAGTGCCGCGACACCCAGCAGGGCCCCGAGCAGCAGGAGCCAGAACCAGGTTTTTCTTATCAGTTTTCCAATCATGGCGGCGTTTTCCTACAGTCAATAATTACCTACATAGTACTAGTCCAATAGTAGTAGTAATGATAGGGATAAGGCGTTGACCTCCATCATGGTTTATATTTTTGATTGTTGTCACATTTTGTCTTTTATTTCGCCATTGACACATTAATCGAATTAAATTCAGTTGTTTTCTGTTTTATCTATTTGTTCACTTTCCACGACAGCTGTTAGCCCCCTCGCAAAACCCCACAAGATTCGCTGATATAGTGAGCAGTGAGCCTCAACGGAGTGTCGCTGATGAGCCCTTTCTCACTGCTGTGTGTCGCCGCCAATGTGCAACTGCTGGCCGAATTCGAACAGGAGTTGGCTCCGCTGCTCGGCCATTTCGCGCTGGTGGTGGTGGTCGGTCAGGGGTCGGCGGAGCTGGCCTTGGACGAGCTGGATCGCAAGGGGCAGCCACCCGCCGTAGTGGTGTGTGACAGCGAGCTGGGGGATGGGAGAGGGGCCGATTTTCTGATCCGCCTCGGCAGCCGTCACGAGGCGTGCCGCAAGATCCTGCTCGGCAGCCAGCCGGAGATGAAATCGATCATCGAGGCGGTGAACCTAGGTCGTCTCGACTACTACCTGCAACGCCCCTGGCGCGATGGCAGCCTGCGCCGGGCGGTGATCGAGCAGGCGAGCCACTTTGTATTGCAGCGTCCCGAGGCGGATCTGCTGAGCTATGCCGCCGTGCTCGACAACCAGAAGCTGCTGCGAGCCCACGTCGATCGCCAGTTGGCTGCCTATCGGCAGGGCTTTATGGATTACACCCACTGCAGCGATGAAGAACTCTCCCGGGTGGTGATCGACGGCCTCTACCAGTTTTTCGAGGGCAATGACGAGGAGCGGGTCTGCCGCCACTACAGTCCGGGCCATGTGCTGACCCGCGAGGGGGAGCCCAACAGTTTCCTCTGGTTTATCGCCAAGGGGGAGGTGGTGCTGCGCAAGCGGGACGAGCAGGGGATCGATCAGGAGGTGGTGCACTACCGTACCGGCTCGCTGGTGGGGGGCATGTCCTTCGTCACTGGCGAACCCGCCTTCACCACCGGCGTGACCCTGACCGGTGCCGAGGTGATCAAGCTCGACAAGCTGCAATTCTCCCGGGTGATGCAGGCGCGCAGCGAACTGCTCCCCTCCTTTACCAACCTGCTGCTGCGCCACTTCAATCGCCGCCTGCAAAACAGCATCCGCACCGAGATGCGGCTGCAACAGACCCTCAACTCCCTCGATGCCGCTCACGCCCAGCTGGTGGAGAGCGAAAAAATGGCGATGCTGGGTCAGCTGGTGGCCGGTGTCGCCCACGAGCTGAACAACCCGGTGGCGGCCATTATCCGTGGCAGCGAGACCTTGCGGGCCGCCATCCCCGATCTGGTCAATCTCGAACTGCCCGCCCCCATCAAGGGTCTCGGCAACCAGACCCTATGTCAGGCGCTCTCCTCCCAGCCGGTCTCGACCAGCGAGATCCGTGACAAGACCCGGCTGGCGGAGGGGCGCTTTGGCGATCGTCAGCAGGCGAGGCTGGCGGTGCAGATGAACCTGGATGACGAGCTGAACTGGCAGCGCTGGTTTGCCAGCCGCACTGCCGCCGAGCGGGAGGCGCTGCTCTCCCGGCTGGAGCTGTTCCAGCAGACTGGCAGCTTCCTGCGCAATATCGAAGTGTGTGCCCGTCGCATCGGCGATCTGGTCAAGAGCCTCAAGCAGTATGCCCGGCAGGACAGGGACGAGCCCTCGCTGGTGGACTTGCACGAGGGGCTGGAAGATACCCTGATGATTTTCGAAAACCGCCTCAAGCATCATGAGCTCTGCAAGGAGTACCAACCGCTGCCGCTGGTGCGCTGCCATCCCGCCGCCCTGCAGCAGGTGTGGACCAACCTCATCGCCAACAGTCTGGATGCCATGAGCGAGCCGGGAAGATTGACGGTGCGCACCGGCCTGCCGGAGCCCGGCTGGGTGATGGTGGAGGTGGAGGATAGCGGCTGCGGCATCGAGCCCGAGCTGTGGCAGCGGATCTTCGATCTCAACTTCACCACCAAGCGGGAGGGCCATTTCGGCCTCGGTATCGGTCTGAGCGTTTCGCTGCAGATAGTGCAACAGCACCACGGCCGGATCGAGGTGGCCTCCGAACCGGGCCGTTACACCCGGATGCGGGTCTGTCTGCCGCTGGACGGCATGGGGCAGGCCGGTTACGGGGGCGAACCTCAAAACAACAAGGAGCATGCGGCCTGAGCCGTCGCCAGCATCAATCGCGCGGCGTGCCAAACCATGTCGCCAAGGAGGAGCAATGAACAAACACTATCTGATCCTGTGTGTGGACGATGAGCGTGAGGTGCTGGATGCGGTGATCCACGATCTCGCCCCGTTCCGTTCCCACTTCGAACTGGAAGCCGCCGAGAGCGTCGATGAGGCGCGTGCGGTGGTGGAGGAGTGGGAGCGCGACTGCAACAAGCTGGCGCTGATCCTCTGTGACCACATCATGCCGGGAACCCTGGGGGTCGATTTTCTGGTGGAGCTGAACCGGCGTGCCACCACTCGGGCCAGCCGCAAATTGCTGCTGACCGGACAAGCGGGGCTGGAGGCCACCGTCGAAGCGGTCAATCGTGGCGGGTTGCACTACTACCTTGCCAAGCCGTGGAAGCTGGAGACCCTGCAAGAGGCGGTGCGCGAACAGCTGACCGACTATCTGCTTGCGGAAGATGGCGAAAATGCCTTCCACTATGCGCCGCTGCTCAATCAGGCGCGGCTGTTTGCCGCCATCCACGATCACCCGTTCGACGAGTAGGGGCAGTTGGGCTTTCGCGGTGGCAGTTGTATACTGTCTGCATATACAGTATTGCAGGTAGCCACCGATGCGACTCTTTATCGCCGAGAAGCCCACGCTGGGCCGCGCCATTGCCGATGCCCTGCCCAAGCCCCACAAGAAGGGCGACGGTTTTATCGAAACAGCCCAGGGGGATGTGGTCACCTGGTGTATCGGCCATCTGCTGGAGCAGGCCGAGCCCGATGCCTATGACGCCGCCTTCAAGCAGTGGCGGATGGAGCATCTCCCCATCATCCCCGCCCAGTGGCAGCTGGTGGCCAAGCCCAAGACCAAAACCCAGCTCACCGTCATCAAGCGGCTGATCAAACAGGCGGATTGCGTGGTAAACGCCGGTGACCCGGACCGGGAAGGGCAGTTGCTGGTGGATGAGGTGATCGACTTTCTCGGCTACCCGAAGACCAAGCCGGTGCAGCGCTGCCTCATCAGCGATCTCAACCCGCCTGCGGTGCGCCGCGCCCTCGACAAGCTCAGAGACAACAAGGAGTTCGTACCGCTGGCGGTCTCGGCGCTGGCCCGCAGTCGGGCCGACTGGCTCTACGGCATCAACATGACCCGCGCCTACACCCTGCTCGGGCGCAAGGCCGGTTGCAGCGAGCTGCTCTCGGTTGGCCGGGTGCAGACCCCGCTGCTGGGGCTGGTGGTGCGGCGGGATCTCGAGATCGAGGCCTTCGTGCCCAAACCCTTCTACGAGGTGCTGGCCCATCTGCTGACCGATAGCAACGAGCGCTTCACCGCCAAGTGGCTGCCATCGGAAGCCTGTCTGCCGTGGCAAGATGAGGAGGGGCGGGTGCTCAATCGGGCGCTGGCCGACAAGGTGGTGAGCCGGATCAATGGCCAACCCGCACAGGTCGAATCGGTGGAGGATCAGGCCCGCAAGCAGGCGGCGCCGCTGCCCTATAACCTCTCCAGTCTGCAGATCGATGCCGCCAAGCGCTTCGGCATGGATGCCAAGCGGGTGCTCGACATCTGCCAGAGCCTCTACGAGCGTCACAAGCTCATCACCTATCCGCGCTCCGACAGCCGCTATCTGCCGACCGACCACTTCAAGCGGGCCGAGCAGGTGCGCGGTGCCATCGCCGCTACAGCGCCTGCACTGGCCAAGGCGGTGAGCGAGGCAGACGGCAAGATCCGCAGCAAGGCGTGGAACGACAGCAAGGTGGATGCCCACCACGCCATTATCCCCACCGAGAAGCAGGGCAACCCCGGTACGCTGGGGGCCGACGAGGCGAAGCTCTATGGCCTGATTGCCCGCCAGTATTTGCTGCAGTTCTATCCCCCGTTCGAATACAACGACAGCAAGGTGCTGCTGCGCATCGCTGGTGGCCTGTTTCAGGCCAAGGCGCGGCGCATTCTCAAGGCGGGCTGGAAGGCGCTGCTCGGGGTGGAGGAGGATGACGACGAAGAGAAGGCGGGCACGCTGCCTGCCCTGAAAGAGGGAGAGCAACTGCTGTGCGAGCGGGGCGAACTGCTGGAAAAGATGACCCAGCCGCCCAAGTCGTTCACCGATGCCACCCTGCTGGCGGCCATGACCGGCATCGCCCGCTATGTGCAGGATCCCGAGATCCGCAAGACCCTGCGCGACACCGATGGTCTCGGCACAGAAGCGACCCGTGCCGGTATCATCGACCTGCTGTTCAAGCGCCGCTTTCTGGTGCGTCAGGGCAAGAGCATCAAGGCGACCCCGACCGGGCGGGCGCTGGTGCAGGCGTTGCCAGCCACCGCCACCACGCCGGATATGACGGCGCTGTGGGAGCAGAGCCTCGGCCAGATCGCCGAGCGCCACGGCAGCTACCAGCAGTTTATGGGGCCGCTCACCGAGCAGCTCAACGGCCTGATTGAAGGGGCGCGGCAGGACTCCGGCGCCAGCTTCAGCGCCCTGCCCAAGGAGGCGCCGGGTGCCGGCAAGCGGCGTTTTACCAAGCGCAAGAGTTCGGCGGCCAGCACGACTGGCGGGCCCCGACCGCGCAAGACGACCAGCAAGCGCCAGACCTGGGCTGCATAACGAAAAAAGGCGCCCATCCCGGGCGCCAAAGGCATTGTTGTCAGGCTGCCTGAGTGGACAAGCTGGCACGGATCCTGTGCTGGTAGTGCAGAACCACACCGAGAAACACCAGGTCCTTGAACAGGAAGAACTCGGTGACTGGCACGCCGTCAACCATCTTCCAGACACCTGTCAGAGTCAGCAGGAAGCTCAGCGTCGCCAGGAAGGTGACGATAGCCCCCATGCTGCACCAGTAACCGATGCGGGGTTGCCACAGACCCACGACCAGCCCGATGGCGATCACTATCTCGACCACCCCGATCAGGTTCGATACGCTCTGTTCCGACAGGGGGCCATAGAGCCAGCTCATCAAGGGGTGGCTGGTTACCAGTGGTTTGATGGCGGCTGCCTCTGTCGGGGTAAACTTGAAGACGCCGATCCAGAGCAGGGTCAATACCACGCCCGCCAGAGCGACCAGAAAGCCTTTGTCATGTTGCTGCATGGGGGCTCCTTGTTTAAGGGGTCAGAGTGACAGGCGGGAAGTCGATCTCGGTCGCCGCCAGGTGGTTGCCATAGTTGGTCAGGGTATTGACCACCACCTGGCCGAGCACCTCCAGCAGCAGCTCGTCATCTACGCCTGCGGCACGGGCGCTAGCAAGCTGCTCGTCACTAATCACCCCGCGCTGACTGACCAGCGCTGTTGCCAGTTGCAGCAGGGCGTGATCAAGGGGAGCCGAGGCCTGGCCGAGTCTGGCAGCCCGGATCTCCTGGGCCGAGAATCCGGCCTTGCCCGCGAGCGGTGTGTGGGCAGACAAACAGTATTGGCAGGCGTTGGCTTGACCTATGGCCAGTGCCAGCAACTCCCGTTGTGGGGCAGTGAGACGCCCCTTGCCAAGCGCCTCGGCAAAGGCCAGGAAGCCATTGAGCAGGGCTGGCGAGTGGGCCAGGGTGGCGTAGAGGTTGGGCACCATACCCAGATTGCGTTGCAGGGTGGCCAGGGTCTGGGCGGCTGCGGGTTGCGGCTGGGATACGGGTTGGATACGGCTCATGATCTTCTCCTGTGGTAGTGAAGGTACGGGAGACAGTGTGCCGTCATTCGTGATACGGTTTATCACTCATCGTCTGCAAATAAATACTATTCGTCTTAAATATGGATCCGCTCTCTGCCCTGTTGGTTCATGCCTCCCCCGAAGCCAAGATCTTCTTCGCCGGCAACCTGTGCCAGAACTCCTCCAGTGATGATTACCCGAGTGGCGGACATCTTCATCTGCTGCGCAGCGGTGCCGTCATGTTGCGTGAAGAGGGGGGAGCCAGCTTGCTGCTCGAGGAGCCGACCCTGATCCTGTTCCCTCGGGGACGTCCTCACAAGCTTGAACCCAGAACGTTGGGGGGTTGCGATCTGGTGTGTGCCAATGTCGCATTCGGCAAGGGGGACGCATCGCCGTTGCAACTGGCATTACCGGGCTCGCTGGTGCTGCCGCTACGTGAGTTGCCTGCCCTGACGCCGGTGCTGAGTCAGCTGTTTGACGAGGCGTTTCACCCCCGCTACGGGCAGGATCCGCTGATCTCCCGCTTGCTGGAGGTACTGTTGATCCTGCTGCTGCGTCATCTGGTCGAGCAAGGGGAGTGTCAGCAGGGGATGCTGGCAGGTATTTCCGATCCCCAGTTGGCCAAGGCGATCTCGGTGATGCATCAGCGTGGGGATGAACCCTGGACGGTGGCCACGCTGGCGCGGGAGGCCGGCATGTCGCGGGCCCGCTTTGCCGCGAGGTTTCAGGAGCGGGTTGGTCAAGCGCCGCTGGGTTATCTGACCCACTGGCGCATGGCGCTAGCCTGCCAGCAACTGCTGGCGGGGGAGCCCATGATGCAGGTGGCGCTGGGTGCGGGGTACAGCAGCAGTGTTGCCTTTGGTCGGGCATTCGAGCGGGAGCTGGGGGTGAGCCCGGGGCGCTGGCTCAAGGCGCAGCAACAAGCCGAATAAAAAAAACGGGGCAGCCAGTGGCTGCCCCGTTTTCATAACCGGTCAGCCAGTATAGACGTTCTCTTCCGGATAACGGATGCGAGTCTCGACCGGGCGGGCCAGCATAAAGGCCAGGGTCAGGGGGCCGAGACGGCCGCAGATCATCACCAGCACCAGGATCAGCTTGCCCGGCTCGCTCAGGGAGGCGGTGATGCCGGTGGAGAGGCCGACGGTGGCAAATGCCGAGATGGTCTCGAACATGATTTTGTCGAACGGCAGATCCTCGGTCACCATCAGCAGGAACATCGCCAGCATCAGCACCATGGTGCTGACGATGATGATAGCCAGCGAGCGGGTCACGATCTGGGGCGACAGGGTGCGGCCAAAAGCGGTGACATGGGGTCGTTTGGTCAGAAACGCCTTGGTCGCCAGTAGCACCACGGCGAAAGTGGTGACTTTGATACCGCCACCGGTCGAGGTGGCGCCGGCACCGATAAACATCAGCATCATCAGGAACAGCAACGCCGCCGGGGTCATCAGCCCGATATCTATGGTATTGAAACCGGCGGTACGGGCGCTGGCAGACTGGAAGAAGGCCGCCAGCAGCTGGCCACCGACACCGGCCTTGCCGAGGGTGCCGGGGTTGTTGTGTTCCAGTAGCCAGAACATCAGGGTACCGGCCAGCAGCAGCGCCGGGGTCATCAGCAGCATCAGCTTGCTGTGCAGCTTCAGCTTGCGCCAGCGGCGGTTGCGCACCAGATCGACGATGACGGTAAAGCCGATCCCCCCCAGGATCAGCAGACCGGCGATGGTCAGGCTGATGATGGGGTCGTCTCTATAGTCGATGAGGTTGTTGGCAAACAGCGAAAACCCGGCGTTGTTGAAGGCCGATACTGCGTGGAAGAAGCTGACATAGAGGCCGTGCACCCAACCCATCTCGGGCACCCAGCGGATCGCCATGATGCCGGTACCGATCAATTGGGCGATAAAGGCGAACAGCACGATCCGTTTGACCAGCTGAATGATGTTGACCGAGCCCTCCTGTCCCAGCGCCTCCTTGGCCAGTACCTGTTGGCGCAGACCGACCCGCTTGCTGAAGATGGCGATGAGCAGCAGGGTCATGGTCATCTGGCCCAGACCGCCGATCTCCATCAGCATCAGCAGGAAAATCTGCCCCTGCAGGGTGAAGGCGGTGCCTGTATCCACCACGCCAAGACCTGTCACGCTGATGGCCGAGGTGGCGGTAAACAGGGCGTTGACGAAGGTAACCTCGCCATTGTGGCTGGAGGGTTGCACCAAAAAGATGGTGCCAATCAGCAGAATGATCAGAAAGCTGCCGAGGATCAGCCGGGCTTCGCTCCAGCGAGAGTCCTGCTCCCGATGGAGGGCGAAGGCGTAGCTGCTGCGCCAGTTGATCATAGGGTTTCGAGCCAGTGGTCGATGGCGTGCTTGTTGCCCGCCAGGATCAGGATGTCGCCCAGTTGCAGCTCCATCTTGCCGGTCAGCACGTTGTGCAGCACATCACCACGCTTGATGGCGAGCAGCTGGAAATCGCTCTGTTGCAGCAGGTGGAAGTCGCCCAGTTCCCGGCCGTTCTGTTGCAGGCCAATCACGAACTCGGTCAGCACCATGTCGTGGCCCAGCTCCAGATAGTCGAACAGCCGGTTGTCCAGCATGCTCTGGGCGACCCGGCGGCCCATGTCCCACTCCGGGTTGATCACCTTGTCGGCGCCCACTTTCTGAAGGATCTTGGCGTGGAACTTGTCGCGCGCCTTGACCCACACCTTCTTCACGCCCGCCTCTTTCAAGACGAGGGTGGTGAGGATGCTGGTCTCCAGGTTGTCACCGATGGCAACGAAGACAATATCGAAATTGGCCAGTCCCAGCTCGGCCACGGTGGCCTCGTCGGTAGCATCCGCCACGATCACGTGATTGCAGAGGGCGGCGATTTGCCGGGTCTTGCTCTCGTCGATATCGATGGCCAGTACTTCGGCATCTTGCCGTTGCAGCTCTTCGCACAGCGCGCTGCCAAACAGGCCCAGGCCGATGACGGCAAACTGGTTGTTCATGAGTTGTTCCTCAGCAGTTGAAGTCGCCTACTCTAAACCACTGCTATTCCCCCGAAAAGGGCTCGGGTTTTTCGTCATGGGGTAACTTGAGGTAGACTGCGCCCTTGCACCAAGCCGGGATAGACCGATGAAACTGAATGCCAACGCCTCCTTGTTGAAGCTCAACACCCTTGCCCTCGATGCGTACTGCCTCTGGCTGGCCGAGGTGGAGCAGGTTGCCGATCTGGCGACCCTGCGTGCCGATCCGCAGCTCAACCAGCTGCCGCGCCTCAATCTGGGCGGCGGCAGCAACATGCTCTTCACCACCGATTTTCTCGGTCTGGTGGTGCTCAACCGGCTCAAGGGGATTACCGCTGAAGATGGTGGCGATCACTGGTTGCTCCATGTGGCGGCCGGTGAAGATTGGCATCAGCTGGTGCGCCATACCTTGCAACAGGGCTGGTTCGGGCTGGAGAATCTGGCGCTTATTCCCGGCACGGTCGGTGCGGCGCCGGTGCAGAACATCGGTGCGTATGGCGTTGAGCTGGCCGACTTCTGCGCCTATGTCGAGGCGTTCAACTGGCAGAGTGGCGAGATTGAACGGATCGCGGTGGCAGAGTGCCGCTTCGGTTATCGCGACAGCATCTTCAAACACGAGTATCAGGATTCCCACCTGATCACTGCCGTCGGGCTCAAACTGCCCAAGGCGTGGCAACCGGTGCTCGGCTATGGCCCACTGGCGGCGCTCGGTGACGCGCCTTCGGCGCAGGTCATCTTCGATACCGTCTGTGCCACCCGCATGGCCAAACTGCCGGATCCTGCGGTGCTCGGCAATGCGGGCAGCTTCTTCAAGAATCCGGTGGTGCCTGCCGCGCTGGCGGAGAATCTCAAGGCGCGCTATCCGCAGATGCCCTGCTATCCGGCTGGAGAAGGGCAGGCCAAGCTGGCGGCGGGCTGGCTCATCGATCAGTGCGGTTTGAAAGGTTTCGCCATTGGCCGTGCCGCTGTTCATCAGGAGCAGGCGCTGGTGCTGGTCAATCTGGGGGGCGCCAGTGCCATGGAGCTGATCGCGCTGGCGGCTCATGTCCGCGACAGCGTGGAGCAGACGTTTGGCGTGGTGCTGGAGCACGAGGTGCGCTTTATGGGTGCGCATGGTGAAACCTGGCTCGACGAGGTGCTCTCATGACGTTGACTCCCATCAGACAGACCCTGATCACCCTGCTTAGCGACGGCCAGTTTCACTCCGGCGAACAGCTGGGTGAGCAGCTCGGCATCAGCCGGGCGGCGGTGAGCAAACACATGGCGGCGCTCAAGGAGCTGGGGTTGGATCTCTTTAGCCTGACCGGCAAGGGCTACCGGTTGGCGGTGCCGATGGCGCTCTATGATCAGGCTACCTTGCAGGCACTGGCCCCGATGGCACCGGTGCACTGTTTTCCGGTCATTGGCTCGACCAATCAACACCTGCTGGATCGGGTCAATGAGCTGCGCTCTGGCGAGAGCTGTCTGGCCGAGTGTCAGACAGCCGGGCGCGGTCGTCGTGGCAAACCCTGGATTTCGCCGTTTGGTTGCCAGCTGATCCTCAGCATGTACTGGCGACTCGAACAAGGCATGGCGGCGGCCATGGGGCTGAGTCTGGCGGTCGGCGTGGCAGTGGTTGAAGCGCTGGAGAGCCTTGGTTATCAAGGTGTTGAGCTCAAGTGGCCGAACGACCTCTACTATCAGGGCCGCAAGTTGGCGGGAATACTGGTGGAGATGAGTGGCAGTGCCGGGGCCAGCTGTCATCTGGTGATCGGCATCGGTCTCAATCTGGCGATGCCTGCCCGCGAAGGTGAGAAGATTGATCAGGCCTGGGCCGAGCTGCGCCACATCAATCCCGAGCTGGTCGATCGCAATCAGTTGGCGGCCCGGATGATCGTCCATCTGCAGCGGGCGTTGCATACCTTTGAGCAGCAGGGGCTGGCAAGCTTTGTCGATGAGTGGAACCGGCTCGATCACTTTGCCAGTCGCCCGGTGCGCCTGCTGATGGGAGATCAGGAGATCCGCGGCATCGCTCGTGGCATCGACGATCGCGGCGCCCTGCGACTGGATACGGAGGAGGGCACCAAGTTCTATCTGGGTGGTGAACTCTCCCTGCGCCGGGGCGACTGAGGGTCAGCAAGGCCGCTCATGATACCAAACAAGAAGAGGGGGCCCGCGGGCCCCCTCTTCGTTATCCGGCAACTGTAGTCATCATTTGCGCAGCTTGATCTGTTCGATGGCGTGCTCATGGCCCTTGGTCATGATCAGGTTGGCTCGCTCACGAGTTGGCAGGATATTTTCTTGCAAATTCAGATAGTTGATGTCTTGCCAGATGTTGCTGGCGATCTGGGTCGCCTCACTCTCCGCCAGCTTGGCGTAGTTATGGAAGTAGGAGTCGGGATCCGAGAAGGCGCCGCTGCGGAATTTCAGGAAGCGTTCGATATACCAGGTGCGCAGCAGTTCGGCATCGGCATCCACATAGATGGAGAAGTCGACGAAGTCCGACACGAAGACCCGATGGGGCTCCTGAGGATAATCCATGCCGCTTTGCAGCACATTGAGCCCTTCCAGGATCAGAATGTCCGGCTGCTCCACCACCTTCTTCTCATCGGGAATGATGTCGTAGATAAGGTGGGAGTAAACCGGCGCTTCGACCTTCTCGTGACCAGCGCGGATGTTGGCGACAAATTCCACCAGATGGCGGATGTCGTAGGATTCCGGGAACCCCTTGCGGCGCATCAGGCCGCGCTCTTCCAGTACCTTGTTGGGATAGAGGAAGCCGTCGGTGGTGACCAGCTCCACCCGCGGATGTTCCGGCCAGCGCTCCAACAGGGCCTGCAGAATACGGGCCGTGGTGCTTTTGCCCCCCGCCACGCTGCCGGCAATGCTGATAATATAGGTGCCCTTGCCGCGGGACTGGCCGAGAAACTGCTCCAGCACCCGGCTGCGACGCTGTTTGGCTTTGACATAGAGATTGAGCAGGCGGGAGAGAGGCAGATAGATCTCTTCCACTTCCCGCAATGACACCTTCTCGTTGATCCCGCGCAGGGTCTGCAGATCGTGTTCGGTCAGGGTCAGGGGGACCGAATCGCGCAATAACGCCCATTGTTCGCGGGTGAATTGCAGATAGGGGTTATGCTCTGTCGTCATGGTGTCATCACTGTTTCTTGGGCACGGCGACCATACACCAAGGGTGGGGGAGCGACAAGGGACGCAGCAGGATTGGCTTGTTTGCCCCCGCTTTTTTGCAAACTTCCCAGCAATAAAGCATATTTTGCCGGGTTCAATGGTTGCATCCCCCAAAACCTTACAATAAAATGCGCGACGCTTGACTGTCTGTCGTCTATTTGCCGTGCAAAAGCGATAAACACAACGGGTGCAAGCAGAATTACCGTTGTGACAATCTGGCGTCTGGAGGGGTTCCCGAGCGGCCAAAGGGATCAGACTGTAAATCTGACGGCTCTGCCTTCGAAGGTTCGAATCCTTCTCCCTCCACCATATTTCTCTGCGGTTTGAGTTCTTTGGGTTAGAGAAATGCGGGCATCGTATAATGGCTATTACCTCAGCCTTCCAAGCTGATGATGCGGGTTCGATTCCCGCTGCCCGCTCCAAGATGCTGATATGGCTCAGGCGTTAGCAGAGCCGCACCCTAGGGTGAGTTCGGCAAGCGAACCAGCCATCAGTACCTCTCTCTTTCCCACCAGATTCAAATCCATCATATAAACTGTTCTGTGGTTAGCTTGCCACCGCGTACTCAGCGTTAGTTTAGAGGGACGATCATGTCTAAAGAAAAATTTGAGCGTAATAAACCGCACGTTAACGTGGGTACCATCGGCCACGTTGACCACGGTAAAACCACCCTGACTGCAGCTATCACCAACGTGCTGGCCAAGCACTTCGGTGG